>JBGVLG010000116.1:0-27204 GCA_045124155.1 Anaeroplasma sp. | reverse complement strand
CTGCCTTACAAGCAGAGGGTCAGCGGTTCGAGCCCGTTGTCCTCCACCATTCTAAATATAAATGCCGAAATAGCTCAATTGGTAGAGCAACTGACTTGTAATCAGTAGGTTGAGGGTTCGATTCCTTTTTTCGGCACCATTTATACGGTTCCGTAGCTCAGTTGGTAGAGCACTTGACTTTTAATCAAGGGGTCATGGATTCGAGTTCCATCGGAGCCACCAGCCTTTAAAATATAATTTAATATAAAATTATTTAACAACATGCCTCGGTGGTGGAATCGGTAGACACGTGGGACTTAAAATCCCATGCCCCTTAAAGGCGTGCCGGTTCAAGTCCGGCCCGAGGTACCAATTTTATTTTAAATAATGGGGTTATAGCTCAGCTGGGAGAGCGCCTGTTTTGCACGCAGGAGGTCAGCGGTTCGATCCCGCTTAGCTCCACCATTAATTTAATTTAGGTGAATCATTTTAGGATATATGGCTCTGTAGCTCAGTTGGCTAGAGCGAACGGTTCATACCCGTTAGGTCGTGGGTTCGAATCCCTCCGGAGCCACCATTTTTGGACCCGTAGCTCAGTTGGTTAGAGCCACCGGCTCATAACCGGTTGGTCACAGGTTCGAGTCCTGTCGGGTCCACCATTAATCTTTTATTTATTGTCACGGAGAAATACCCAAGTGGCTGAAGGGTTCGGTCTTGAAAACCGATAGGGGATGCAAGTCCCGCGGGGGTTCAAATCCCTCTTTCTCCGCCATATATCGCGGGATAGAGCAGTCTGGTAGCTCGTCGGGCTCATAACCCGGAGGTCGTTGGTTCAAATCCTTCTCCCGCAACCAAGCGGTTCGGTGGTGTAGTGGTTAACATGCTAGTCTGTCACACTGGAGATCGCGGGTTCAAGTCCCGTCCGAACCGCCATTATTTTATATATTTGCCTCGGTAGCTCAGTTGGTAGAGCACAGGACTGAAAATCCTGGTGTCGGCGGTTCAATCCCGCCCTGAGGCACCATTTTTATTTTCAAACCTACCTTTCTATGTAAAAAACATTGATTAAATTCAATGTTTTTATTTTTTTTATTTTCCTATTAGTGTATAATAAAAATAACAATGCTTTGGAGTGTGATTTTATGCCTATTGTAGATAATATAAATGAATTTCTTAGAACCTATCCTTATGTAGGTATTATTATAGATTCAATATTTGCTTTATTTATTATTTCTTTGATAATTTTTTTCGCTTTGAGATTAAAAAAAGCTCGTCATTTAATTATTATTGGTTTAATAATGCTTTCTATTAAAATTCTTTCTAATTTATTTGGATTACAAATTTCAACAACTCTTTATACTGTAGCATTATCATCATATATTGTAATAACCGTAGCTATATTAGTTCCTGATATTAGAATGATAATGGAATTTCAAAAGGATAGAGATAGTGAAAAAAAAGAAAAAATTTATTCTACTACTCAAAATACTAAAGAAGCTATAGTTGATGCAGTATTTAGTATGTCTGCATCAAAAGTTGGTGCGTTAATTACAATTGAACAGCATATTTCTCTAGAGCAATATGCTGAACGTGCTATCCCAATGAATAGTGATGTATCAAAAGAACTTTTAGAGCAAATTTTTATAAAAGATTCTCCACTGCATGATGGTGGTGTAATTATAAGAGGTAATAAAATACTTTGTGCAGCTGCCTATTATAGTCTTACTCAAAAATATGATCTTGATAAAACCATGGGATCACGTCATAGAGCAGGTATTGGTTTATCAGAATTTACTGATTCAATAACTATTATTGTATCAGAAGAAACTGGCGCTGTTCATGTAGCAATTTCTGGAATAATGAAGGTAATGAATAGTGCTATTGAATTACTAGAATACTTAGATTTAGGTTTAGGAAAAAATTAGTAAGGTGGTAATTAATTATGGAAAATAACAATTCAACAAATAGAAAATCTCATAAATCAGCAAAAAAAAGATTTATGAATTTTATAGAAATAATTACTGCTCCATTTAATGTTTTATTGAAAAGACAAGCTATTACTTCAACTACTAAAAGTGAAATAAATCCAATTTTAGTATTTTGTATTTCTTTAGCTATAGTTTTATTATTGGTATTATTTTATTATAGAGGTGTAATTTTCGGATGATTTTGATAGACTTAATACAATATTTTGAAGAAGGGCCAATTATACCCCTTCTTTTATCTATAATAGCTTTAATAGCTATTATAATTCAATGCTTTACAAAGCATTTATTTTTGAAAAAAAAGTTAATATTAATTTTTATTTTAGTATTTATTAATGCTATACTATTGGCTTTTTATTCTCAACTAATGGAAACAAGTTTTAATATTTATTTAAAATGGTGTTATATAGTATTAGATATAATTGGAATATCCATATTATTTACAACAATTGATTATTCAATGGTTAACGAAAGCTTTAAGGATAAATTAGTAGATTCTCTTAATCAAACAAAAAATTATTTAGTATTAGACAAAAAGGATCGTATAAAGGATATTTCTGATACTTTACTTAAAACCTTAAATATCGAATATAAGGATGCAATAGGAAAAAATTGTTTTGAAGTACTAGACAATGCATGTTTAATAATAGGATTTAATGATAATGAATGCCGTAAAAAAGATATTCTGAAATATTATGATAAATATTACACAAAGGTAAGTCCTTTGGATCATAAAGCTATTGAAATAGCTTTGCAAAATAGAGATGGCAGAGAATTTGTCTTAGCATTCATAGAAACTCCTATATTTAGAAATGACAAATATAAGGGAAGAATATTAATCGGAGATACAAAAGATGAAGAAGCATTAACTGGTATAGAACGTCAAAATGATGCTTTAGAAGAAGAACTTGATGTTATAAGAAATAGATTCATTACTCTTCTTAATAAGACTAATGATGGTATATTTTTCAATGATTTAACTAATCGTTCTATTTGGTTTAATGATGTTTTAGTAAAAAAATTATTTTTAACAGGGAATAGTTTAGATTCTAATGAATTTTACCGTAATATACATCCTGATGATATTCGATTATATGAAGAAAAACTTTCCAATATTTCTTCTGAATATTCAATTTCATATCGATATAATGTCGGTGGAGCATATTTATATTTAAAGGAAGAAGGAAACAAAATTGTTTCAAATTCACAAACTGAATTATGTGGAATAATTAAAGTATTAGATGATGAAAGCTTTGAATTGTCTAAAACAATGCTTGATATAGTATCTTCTGAAATTGAAATGAAACGACGCTTTAATGAGTTAATTGGTTCAGATAAAATATTTCAAGTTGTATACATGAGACTAGATTCAATTCCAGAAGTAAATGAAGCATATGGTAGAACAGTTGGTAATAATGTCATTAACCAATATATTAATTATTTCAAGCAAAGTTTTGTTGTTGACAATTTGATTTTTAGAGTTACAGGATTAGAATTTGTAGCTTTTATTACTAGCAATAATAAGATGGAAGCATTAAAAAATAAATTTAAAGATGAGAACAAGTTTTTACATCCAAAACTAGAATTTCCTGGAGGAAGAATTGAAACAAATGTATATATGGGAATTACCTATAGTAATGATACCCCAAATAGAAAAGAATTAATTAAACTTGCCAAAGAAGCGATGACAATCTCGATGTCCCCTAAATATTCATCTAATTTTGCATATTATAGAGAGATAAGATGATGACAAAAAATGAAGCTAGAAAGCAAGCTTTAAAAAATAGAAAAAACAATAATGCATTTCATTCTTCTAAAATAGTAATTGATAAAATTATACAAGATAATATTTTAATTAATTATAAGCATATAGGAATATATTATCCAATTAATAACGAAATAGATATAACCGAATTAAGAAGATTCTATAAAGATAAATATTTTTATCTTCCTAAGACTAACGATATTATGGAATTTGCTTTATATAGTGATATATTAGTTGATGGTCCATTTCATACGAAAGAGCCTATAGGAAATGCTGTATCAAGAGATTTAATTGAATGCTTTATTATACCATGTGTTGCCATAACAAATGATTATAAAAGAATAGGCTATGGAAAAGGCTATTATGATAGGTATTTATCGGGATATAAAGGAAAAAAGATAGGTATCTGTTATAGTGATTCAAGTAATATTTCATGTGATACTGATGATTACGATATTATACTTGATATGAAGATTGTAGGGTGATATTTTTGATAAGTGTTATTTTATTAATGGCCGGTAAAGGAAAAAGAATGCATTATAAAGAAAATAAAATATTAATGGAAATAGATAATAAACCATTATTTATGTATTCGTTAAATACTTTTTTAAGCTTTGGTCTAGAAGTAATTTGTGTAATTTCAAAAGATGATGAAAATAAAATAGTTCCATTATTACCAAAAGAAGTAAAATACACCTATGGTGGAGCTGAACGTGGAGATAGTGTTTATAATGGTTTAAAACTTGCTACAGGAGAATATGTTATGATTCATGATGCTGCAAGAGCTTTGATATCAAAAGAATGTATAAAAAATATTATTTTAAACATTGATAACAATAAAGCTATATTAACTTATTTAGCAGTTAAAGATACTATTAAAGAAAAAAATAATGATTATCTTATTACTTTAAATAGATCACAATTAATAGCTGCCTCTACCCCTCAATGTGCTAGTAGAGAATTATTATTATCCGCATATGAGAAGGCAAATTCTGAAAAGCTATATTTCACTGATGATATTGCTTTAATTGAAAAATATTATCCAAAAATAAAAATAGAATTAATTGAAGCAAATGAAGAAGATTTTAAAATCACAACTCAGTTAGATTACTTATTAGCTAAGATTATTGTTGAAAGGAATAAAAGATTATGATTAGAATAGGTCATGCATGGGATACTCATAGATTGGTTGAAGGAAGAAAGCTAATATTAGGCGGTGTTTTAATAGATTCTAAAATTGGCTTATTAGGACATAGCGATGCTGATGTTGTATTACATGCTGTGGCTGAAAGCCTATTAGGGAGCCTGGCTTTAGGAGATTTAGGGAAATTTTATCCAGATAATAGCTCTCTAACAAAAAATATGGATTCTAAAATAATACTAAAAGAATGTTATCAAAGAGTAAAAGACTTAGGATTTAGTCTAAATAATATTGATTTAACAATTTATGCTCAATATATAAAAATTTCTCCTATTAGGGAAAAAATACAGGAATCTATTGCTAATATTTTAGAAATAGATAAAGAATTAATTAGTATAAAAGCTACAACCTATGAAAAAATGGGTTTTATCGGAAGAGGCGAAGCAATAGCCTGTGAATGTGTATGTTTGGTACAAAATTTTTAATTATTTATATTTCGAAAAAACTCTAATTACATAATAATTTGTATATCTTTATCAATAATTATTATAAACATACTCATAAGTATTACTTGATATGGTTTAACCTAAAATAAGCTATTTGACATAAAAAAGCATTATTAGTCATAAAATATTTTTGGTGATACTATGAGAATAAATGAAGGATGTTTATCAGATAATAATATTGAGCTTGATACCCTAGAGGTGTTTTTAGACAATACAACTTTATATATATTATCTGGATATGGTGCTTTTGCAATGTGTGGGGCATTAAATATTGATGTATATAATTCCCCTAAAATGAAAGAACGTGGTGTTTTAGCCATGCGATGTGTAGGGGTTCACTCTTTATTAGAACTTTATGATTCTGTAATAGTGGAATTGACAGATTCCTTAAAGGATAAAGGTATTACTCCGGGAATGAATGTTAAAGATGCATTTAAAATCCTTTCGAATCAATAAGTTAGTGATTCTAGGAATCCTTTTTTTAGGATTCCTAATTCGTTTTATTATAGGTTATTATTCTGAATCAGTTATTTCACACGCTGAAATAGAAGCATTAAATTATGCTGAACAAATAATTATGGATTCAATAACAATGGATGTAATAGCTAATTTAGATAATACAGAACTATTTATTCCTGAATATAAGGATAATAAGCTTATAAGAATGTATTTAGATACCAAAAAACTTAATAAAATTAGGAATGAAGTTGCATTGTATACAGATACAGTTATTGAAGAAATTAATCATTCGAAGAATTTAAATAATGTAAATGTTCCATTAGGATATTTTTTTGGATTGAAGACACTATTAGATTTAGAAATAAATATACCCCTTTCTATGGAAATTATTGGAAATCAAAATGTTCAAATAAACTATCAAGCTATTTCGAAGGGCATTAATACAACAATAATAGAATTTTTTATTAATATATCTGTTGATATGAAACTTGCGTTACCTCTTAAAATAATAGAATTAACTAGTGAAACTAATATTCCATTAGCGTATGAAATAATTAATAATGATGTACCATATTTTTATAATTATGGATAAAATTGTTAATACTAAAATAAAACAATATGATATCATACATAATAAATGATTAATATAAAGCTTATTAATAATGAAAGGAACAATTATGGTTAAAGTACTATTTATATGTCATGGAAATATTTGTAGAAGTCCAATGGCTGAATATTTATTTAAAGATTATGTAATAAAAAATAATAATATTAATAATTTTATTATTTGTTCAAAAGCAACATCTAGTGAGGAAATAGGAAATTCAATATATCCTCCTGTAAAAAGATTATTATTAGATTATGGAATAGATAGTAGTAATCATAGAGCTTCGAAGCTTACTAGAGATATGTATAATGAATATGATTATTTAATTGTAATGGATGATAATAATTACCGAAATACATTAAGAATAATAGGTAATGATCCATTAAATAAGGTTCATAAGCTTTTAGAATATACATATTCAAATGATGATATTTTAGATCCATGGTACACAAGAGATTTCAAAGCTTGTTATAATGATATTTCAAAAGGCATTAAAGCTCTATATTCATATATAATTAATCATAATTTCTAGAGTGATATTTCTTTATTTATATAAAAAAATGTTGTATAATGTTGATTAGGTGGTATTAAAATGTTATTTAAATGTGAAAAAGGCATGTTTCACATTCAAGAGAATTATAGAGATGCCTTTAATTTAGAAATGTTTATTAGTAAATATATAGAGGAATGTTTTGACAAATATCCTTATTTAGTAGGAGATATATCATCAGGAGTACTACGCTTAAAAGGCTTTGATAGTAGTCCTAAAAGTACTAGTTATATCGGGGATGTTAGAAATTATTTAGAAACATCATGTTCTTTTGGATGTCCATATTATTTATTAAAAAGAGTAAAATCAGAATCAGAATATGAGCATTTATTAAATGTTGAAAAAAATAAAAAGCCAATTGATGTAAAACCATTAATTACACCGATTCAAAAAGAAAACTTTGATAAAGAATCATTGATTTTAAAATCAACTCCTAAGACAAAAGCTAAAATTGTAATAGATACAAATAAGATAAATCAAATGCCTAAAGGAAACCTTCCAAAGGATTTGATTGAAATTATTAATCAAGAAGTGAAAGAATCAAAACAAAAAGAAGAAACAATTGTTGTACAAACTGCATCATATGTGTCTGCTAGTCCTGATTTTGATCCTTCAAAAATTAAAAGAAGTTTTAATAATGATTCTAAAAATAATAAAAGCAATAATAAAAATGTAAGTAATAACAATAGATTTAATAAAAATAATACTAGTAATAATTCTAATAATCCAAACAATAAACATAAGAAAAATAATAAAAAGCCTCAAACAACATCAAAGGCTTAGAGGTATTATATGGAAAAAGATAAAGACATAGTAGAAGAGATAAAAAAAATTTTGGATAAAATTCGACCTTATTTAAACTCAGAAGGTGGAGATTTAGAATTTATCTCTTATGAAGATGGAATAGTTTATATTAGAATGCTTGGTGCATGTATGGATTGTGGTGCCTTAGATTCGACATTAAAGGACGGGATAGAGGCACTATTGGTAGAATATGTACCAGAAGTTATTGAGGTTAGAAACATAGTAGATGAAGCATAAGGAGGGGTAATTATGTTTTTAGTAGAAAGTAATAATAATTTTGAATATAATGTATTTTCTTCTAGAGCCATGCAGTGCTTATATATTTGTACAATTTCAATGCTTGTTGCACAAATTTTAAAATTCATTATATATTCTGTTAGAGACAAAAAATTAAATTGGTATATGTTATCATCTACTGGAGGATTTCCTTCCTCTCATACAGCCTTTACAGTTTCATTATGTATTATTCTTGCAATGTTTCAAATCCATGATAATAAACAATTAGATTGGTCATTTGCTGTAGCATTTGCATTTTGTATGATTACAGTTACAGACGCAAGAGGAGTTAGATTTGAAGCATCAAAGCATGCTAAAATTTTAAATAATCTTGTTGCTTCATATTCTGAAGAAGAAAAAAGAATGTTAGGATATGGAGAAAATGGTCAACTAAAGGAATTATTAGGCCATAAAGGTAAGGAAGTATTAGGTGGATTTTTAGTTGCTGGAATTGTATCAATTATTGGCTTTATGATTTGTGTTTAAAAAAACTATGCTAGCATAGTTTTTTCTTTTTGATTTTATTTGTTATTGGTGGTATAATTTAATTAGTTAATATACTAGGGGGAACATTTTATGTCAAAAAAACTTACACTTGATATTTCACAAGCAAAGACATTTTTTACATCTTTAGCTTATGAGGAGGTTAAAAAGGAAGTAGTTGCAGCTCATAAATTACTTCGTTCTAAAAAGGGAGCAGGCAATGATTTTTTAGGATGGTTGGATTTGCCAGTTGCATATGACCATCGTGAATTTGAAAGAATTAAGGCTGCTGCAGCAAGAATTCAAGCTCAATCACAGGTTTTACTAGCTATTGGTATTGGCGGGTCTTACTTAGGAGCTCGTTCTGCAATTGAAATGCTTTCTAAATATTTTAATAGAAGTGGAGTAGAGGTAATATTTGTTGGTAATCATATTTCATCCACTTACACTAAAGAATTACTAGATTATTTAAAAGATAAAGATTATTCAATAAATGTAATTTCTAAATCAGGAACTACTACAGAACCAGCAATTGCATTTAGAATTTTTAAAGAAGCTATTGAGGCTAAATATGGTAAGGAAGAAGCAAAAAAGAGAATATATGCTGTAACAGACAAAGCGCGTGGAGCTTTAAAAACACTTGCTGATGCAGAAGGGTATGAAGAATTTGTAATACCAGATGATGTTGGAGGAAGATTCTCGGTATTAACTCCTGTTGGATTACTTCCTATTGCTGCTGCAGGTATTGATATTGATCAAATGATGCAAGGTGCTAAGGATAGTTATGTTGATTATATGGAAGAGGATGTTGAAAAGAATGATGCTTTAAAATATGCTCTTGTTAGAAATGCATTATATAGAAATGGCAAAAAAATTGAAATGCTTGTTAACTATGAACCAAAACTTAATTATTTTTCTGAATGGTGGAAACAGTTATACGGTGAAAGTGAAGGTAAGGATGGAAAGGGTATTTGGATTACTTCAGCTTCATTCTCTACTGACTTACATTCATTAGGACAAATGATTCAACAAGGTGAAAGAACATTATTCGAAACAGTAATTAATGTTGAAACACCAGAATCAGATATTGTAATCGAAGCTGATAAGGATAATTTAGATGGTCTTAATTTCTTAGCTGGAAAATCAATGGATTATGTTAACAAAATGGCTATGAGTGGAACTATGCTTGCTCATGTTGATGGAGGAGTTCCAAATATGAGAGTTACTATTCCTAATATTTCAGCATACACTTATGGATATATGGTTTATTTCTTTGAATTGGCTTGTGGCGTATCTGCATATACATTAGGAGTTAATCCATTTAATCAACCAGGAGTTGAATCATATAAAAAGAATATGTTTGCTTTATTAGGAAAGCCTGGCTATGAGGCTATGAAGGATGAGCTTTTAACTAAATTAAATAAGTAATGTATATTAATTATGGAGATGCAAATAACGTCTCCATTTTTATTTTTTGTTGTATAAACAAGGAAAGCAATAGGAAGCTAGCTGTAAAAAATAATTTACCTTTCATTTAATATTTTTATTAATACATAGATAATTTATTTAACAAAAATTACAACAATTAGTCTTTATTACTATTATAAATAAATTTTATAATCTTTTCATATTTTCTTAATAAATGTTTGTTATTTTTAAACAATTTTTACATTTTGTTTTTACCTTAAAAACGATAAAAGAAAACAATAAGAAAATAACTGAAAATATATAAAAAAAAATTATGAAACTTGAGTAAAATATTATAAAAAATAAATATTCATTTGTATCATTGAATGAGATACAATTTAATGCTAGAATTGACTTATCCTTTAATCCGTTTTTAATGTGAGGTGTTTTATATGACTGAGATTTGTATTGAAAAAAAAGATGGAACCTTAGAGGTATTTAATCCAGAAAAAATAAAAAAAGCAGTTACAAAATCTGCAGCTAGAGTTTTAATAGAATTTACAGAAGAAGATTTAAATAATATTGTTTCAACTGTGTTAAATAGTATAAAGGAAAAAAATCTTACAAAGGTTTCTATTGCTCAAATGCATAATTTTGTTGAAGGCTCTCTTGAAACACATTTTCCTACTGTAGCTAAGAGCTATCGTGATTATAGAAATTATAAGGTTGACTTTGTTCATATGCTTGATGAGGTATATACAAAGAGTCAATCTATTATGTATATCGGAGATAAGGAAAATTCAAATACAGATAGTGCTTTAGTATCTACTAAAAGAAGCTTAATTTATAATCAATTAAATAAAGAATTATTTAAAAAATTCTTTTTGAATGTAGAAGAACTACAAGCAATTAATGATGGTTACATTTATGTACATGATATGTCTGCAAGAAGAGATACAATGAATTGCTGCTTATTTGATGTAGCAACAGTACTAAAGGGTGGCTTTGAGATGGGTAATATTTGGTATAATGAACCAAAGAGCCTTGATGTTGCCTTTGATGTTATTGGCGATATAGTATTATCTACTGCAGCACAACAATATGGTGGTTTTACTGTACCATCTATTGATTTAATTTTAGATGAATATGCAGAAAAATCTTTTCAAAGATGTTATCATAAATATGTTGGCTTAGGTTTAACTAGAGTTAAAGCTAATGAACAAGCTTTAGAGGATGTTCGTACTGAATTTAAGCAAGGTTGGCAAGGCTTAGAATATAAATTTAATACTGTTGGTTCAAGCCGTGGCGATTATCCATTTATTACTGTAACATTAGGTACTGGTACATCTAGATTTGCTAGAATGTGTACTATGGAATGCTTAAAGGTTAGACGTGGTGGTCAAGGAAAACCTGGAAGAAAAAGACCAGTTCTTTTCCCAAAAATTGTTTTCCTATATGATAAGGATCTTCATGGACCTGGATGTATAAACGAAGATTTATTTGAAGAGGGTTTAATTTGTTCATCTAAAACAATGTATCCAGATTGGTTGAGTTTAACTGGTGAAGGATATGTGGCTAGTATGTATAAAAAATATGGTGCTATTATTTCACCAATGGGATGTCGTGCTTTCTTATCTCCATGGTATGAAAGAGGTGGAGCACATCCTCTTGATGATGAAGATAAGCCTGTATTTGTAGGTAGATTTAATATTGGTGCTGTATCCTTACATTTACCTATGATTTTAGCTAAAGCTCGTAAAGAATCTAAAGATTTTTATCAGGTTTTAGATTATTATTTAGAATTAATTCGTAAATTGCATTGTCGTACCTATGATTATTTAGGAGAAATGCGTGCATCAACAAATCCACTTGCATATTGCCAGGGAGGCTTTTATGGTGGCCATTTACAACCTAATGAAAAGATTAAACCTTTATTAAAGAGTGCTACTGCATCATTTGGTTTTACAGCATTAAATGAACTTCAAGAATTATATAATGGTAAGAGTATTGCTGAAGATGGAGAATTTGCATTAGAGGTAATGAAATATATTAATGAAAAAATTTCTAAATTTAAAGAAGAAGATGGCCATTTATATGCAATGTATGGTACTCCAGCAGAAAATTTATGTGGATTACAAATAACACAATTTAGAAAGAAATATGGCATTGTTGAAAATGTATCAGATCGTCCATATGTTTCAAATTCATTCCATTGTCATGTAACAGAAGATATTTCTCCAATTGAAAAGCAAGATAAGGAAAAGAGATTTTGGGATTATGCAAATGGTGGAAAAATTCAATATGTAAAATATCCAATAGATTATAATATTGATGCTATTAGATGCTTAATTCGTAGAGCGATGGACTTAGGATTTTATGAGGGTGTCAATTTATCACTAGCATATTGTGAAGATTGTGGACATCAAGAATTGAGCATGGATGTATGCCCTAAATGTGGAAGTAAAAATCTAACTAAAATTGAACGTATGAATGGTTATTTATCATATTCGAGAGTTAATGGTGATACTCGTTTAAATGATGCAAAAATGGCTGAAATTGCAGAAAGGAAGAGTATGTAATGCGTTATCATAATATAACAAAGGATGATATGCTTAATGGTAGCGGATTACGTGTTGTTCTTTGGGTAGCTGGTTGTGGACATCATTGTCCAGGTTGCCAAAATCCTATTACTCATGATCCAATGGGTGGTATTCCATTTGATGATGCAGCAAAGGAAGAGATTTTTGCAGAGCTTCGTAAAGATTATATATCTGGCATTACTTTTAGTGGTGGAGATCCACTTCATCCAATGAATGTAAATGATATTGGAGAATTAATTGCTGAAATTAATGCAAAATTTCCTAATAAAACTAAATGGCTTTATACAGGATATACTTATGAGCAAATATCAGGACTTCCATTTATTTCAATGCTTGATGTAATTTGTGATGGTCGTTTTGAAATTGACAAATATGACCCTAAAATTCATTGGGTAGGAAGTTCAAATCAAAGAGTAATTGATATTAAGGCTACAAAAAGAGAAGGAAGAATTGTTTTATATAAGGATGGTTCTATAGATGTCTAATTTTAAGAGAATAGCTGAATTTCAAATAGTATCATTTGATCAATTTGAAAGTGGACTAGATGATTGTTATAAGGCTCAAGCAAAAAGTATTTATGAAGAATTAAAAAAACCTAAGAGAGCTACAAAGGGTTCTGCAGGATATGATTTTTATGCACCATATGATATAACTTTAAATCCAGGTCAAACCGCTAAAATTCCTACTGGAATTAGAGTTAAAATGGAAGAAAATTTTGTTTTAAAGCTTTATCCTAGAAGTGGCTTAGGCTTTAAATATCGTCTTCAATTAAATAATACCGTCGGTATTATTGATAGTGATTATTATTGTTCTGATAATGAGGGTCATATTTTTGCTAAAATTACTAATGATTCTAATGAAAATAAAGTATTAACTATTCCTAAGGGAACTGGTTTTATGCAAGGTATTTTTGTTGAATATGGCATTACTATTGATGATGATACTGATTCTATTCGTAATGGTGGCTTCGGTAGTACAACTAAATAATAATAATAATAATATAATTAATCACCTGTAAAAAGGTGATTTTTATTTTATCAAAAATAATTCTAGAAAATAATAATATTATTATATATAATAAATATAGAGGTGTTTATATGGAAAGCTTTATAGTAAAATTACCAAAATTATATACAAAGATTTATAATATTTTAGATTTTGGTGCCAAATCAGATATTAATTTTAATAATAAAAAGGCAATTCAAGAAGCTATTGATTATTGTAGTAATAATGGTGGTGGCTTAGTTTTGATTCCTAATGGTTACTATTTATCAGGACCAATTCAACTTAAAAGCAATGTGAATCTTCATCTTGCTTCTAATGCATATCTTCAATTCACTAAATCAAAGGAGGAATATCCTTTAATATTTACAGAATACGAGGGTCAAAGAAGAATCCGTGCTATTTCTCCAATAATGGCCACAAATTGTCATGATATTGCAATTACAGGTAGTGGTACAATTGATGGTAATGGTCATTTGTGGAGAGGTATAAAAAAATTTAAATTAACCTCTAAGGAATGGGAACGATGCTTAAAGAAAAGTCAATATGTTATTGAAACAAAAGAAAGTAGCATTTGGTGCCCTACTAAAACCTATTATGAGGGAGTTATAAAAGGAGAACCGGATTATAATTTAGAAAATGCTTTAGAACTTGCAAGTGATAATTATGATGTCTATAGACCAGTTTTATTGTCACTAAGACATTGTGATAAGATATTAATTGAGGATGTTACTATTCAAAATTCACCAGCTTGGAATGTTCATCCGATATATTGTAATAACTTTACTATGAAAAATGCTAAAATTAAAAACAAATTTTCAGCTCAAAATGGTGATGGAATTGATTTAGAATCATGCACAAATTGTGAAATTTCTAATACAATTTTTGAGGTTGGAGACGATGCGATTTGTTTAAAAAGTGGAAAAAATAGAGAAGCTCGTAAAGTAAATGCTCCAACACGAAATGTATGGATTCATGATTGTAAGGTTTTTGATGCTCATGGGGGTTTTGTTGTTGGAAGTGAAATGAGTAGAGGAATATCAAATGTAATAGTAGAAAATTGTACTTTTTCTGGTACTGATATTGGTGTAAGATTTAAATCTGCTATGGGCCGTGGAGGAGTAGTAGAAGATATTGTTATTAGAAATATTCAAATGAATAACATTATTAATGAGGCATTTATTTTTACTATGAATTATGTTTTGGTAAATATTGAGGATGAACATGAGCATGAAGAAGAAATAGCTTTAGATGATATTCCGGAATTTAGATTTATTCATATGGAAAATATTATGGTGTCAGGCTGTGATACAGCAATAAAGATTCAAGGATTAAAGGAAAAACCAATAAATAATTTAACATTTAAAAATATATTCGTAAATGCAACAAAAGAAAATGTTATTAGTAATGCAAAAGGCATCAATTTTGATAATGTAGTAATTAATTACGAAAATTAATATAAAAATAACTTGCAAATGTAATTATTATATGATATTATGTAATGGCTGATTAAATTCAGTAAAGCACAATACTCCGCTGGCAACATGGGATTTTTGGCTATGAGTTTTGTTTGATAGGAGATACAATTATGGCAAACGCAAAGGGTCAAGCATTAATTAATGAAATTACTGCTGAATACTTACAAGATCGCCCAAGCTTCCGTGCTGGTGATACTGTTAAGGTTTTCGTAAAGATCACTGAAGGTGATACTCATCGTATCCAAGTATTTGAAGGTTTAGTTATTAAGCGTCAAGGTGCTGGAATTTCTGAGACTTTCACTGTTAGAAAGATTTCTTACGGAATCGGTGTTGAACGTACTTTCCCTGTTCATACACCATCTATCGACCATATTGAAGTAGTTAGAAAAGGTAAGGTTCGTCGTGCTAAATTACACTACATCCGTACATTATCTGCTAAGGCTGCTCGTATTAAGGAACGTCGATAATCATTTGACCAGATTCATTCTGGTCTTTTATTTTGCGTTATTTATAAAAATTCATTCATAAAAACTCTTTTTCAAAATGAAGAAATATGTTAAAATTATGTTATATGGAGACGGACAAAATGAAAAAATATTATAAATGTGGTCATATTATGACAACTCATGGAATTAAGGGAGATTTAAAAATCAAACCTTCTACAGATTTTGATAGATTTTATCCTGGAAGTCATCTTTTTATTTTACATCAAGGAAATTATGATGAAGTAATTGTAAAAAAAGCTTCTAATTTTAAAGATTGTCTATTAGTTTCATTTGAGGAATTGTTAGATATAAATTTAGTACAAAAATATCATAGTGATGATATTTATGTCAGTGAAGATAATAGAGAAAAACTAAACGATGATGAATTTTATTATAGCGAATTAATTGGTTTAGAACTTATAAATCAAAATAATGAATCAAGAGGTAAGGTGATTGAAATAAGAGAGTTACCACAAGCCTGTTATTTAGTAGTTTATTATAATAATAAGAGTTATATGATTCCATTTATTGAGGAATTTATTTTAGATATAGATGATAAAATTCATATTAATGAAATAGAGGGATTGTTTTGAAAATAAAAATTTTAACCCTTTTTCCCAACATGTTTACTGAATTTAAGGGTGAATCAATTATAAAAAGAGCTATTGATAAGGGTGTTTGTTCAATAGAGATAATAGATATTAGGCAATATTCTCATTTAAAACATAAAAATGTTGATGATACTCCATGTGGTGGCGGAGCTGGAATGGTATTAAAGGTTGATATTGTTACTAAGGCTATAAGAGAAAATACTAATTCAAGTAGCTATATAGCTATGATGACTCCTCAAGGAAGACAATATAATCAAGAAATTGCTATAGATTTGAGTAAAAAAGAAGAGCTTGTCCTATTATGTGGTCATTATGAAGGCTTTGATGAAAGAATTAGAACTTTTGTTGATGATGAAATTTCTATTGGTGATTATGTATTAACAGGCGGCGAGCTTGCATCAATGGTAGTAGCTGATAGTGTTATAAGATTATTAGGGGATGCAATAAAAAAGGAAAGCCACGAAGATGATTCATTTTCAACTGGACTTTTAGAATATCCTCAATATACACGACCAATAGATTTTGAAGGTATGAGAGTTCCAGAGGTTTTATTAAATGGTAATCATAAGGATATTAATTATTTTAGGAAAAAGGAAAGTTTAAGAAAAACCTTAAAAAGAAGACCAGATTTATTAGATAAATATTCATTTAGTGAAGAAGAAATAAAAATATTAGATGAAGTGAAAAAGGAGGAAAATTATTGATGAGAAGTGCTGGAGTATTATTACATATTTCAAGTTTACCATCTAAATATGGTATTGGCTCATTAGGAAAGGAAGCTTATGCATTCGTAGATTTTTTAAATGCATCAGGTCAAAAGATATGGCAAATATTACCTATCGGTCCTACATCCTATGGAGATTCACCATATCAAGCTTTATCTGCATTTGCATTTAATCCATATTTTATTGATTTAGATGAGCTTGTTAAGGATAAATTATTAGCTATTGAGGATTTGCCAACTCCGATTGAGACTAAAAAAGTTAATTATGGAGTTTTATTTAATGAAAGATACCACATTCTCCATAAAGCTTATAAAAATAAAAATTTATTATATGAAGAATTCCAAAAATTTGTTAATGAAGAAAATTATTGGCTTCATGATTACGCAATGTACATGGTATTAAAGGAAGAACAAGAAAATAGAAGCTGGAATACCTGGTATGATGATTTTAAATATCGTAGAGAAGAATCTTTAAATTGGTTATCTAACCAATATAAGGATAGAATAGAAGAATGGAAATTCTATCAATTTCTATTCTATAAACAATGGATGAAATTAAAAAAATATGCTAATAAGAAGGGTATTGAAATAATGGGAGATATGCCAATTTATTGTGCATATGATTCAAGTGATGTTTGGGCTAACCCTAAAATGTTTCAACTAGATAATAGATTGAATCCTACTAGAGTGGCAGGATGTCCCCCTGATGCCTTTAGTGAGGATGGTCAATTGTGGGGAAATCCTTTATACGCTTATGATAGAATGAAAGAGGATGGTTATTCTTGGTGGATTAAAAGAGTAAAGCACTCTTTAAAAATATTTGATATTCTAAGAATTGATCATTTTAGAGGCTTTGCTGGATATTATTCAATTCCATTTGGAGATACTACAGCTAAAAATGGATATTGGGTAGAAGGACCTGGCTATGAATTGTTTAAAAAAATAGAAAAGGTTTGTCCTAATGCTAAAATAGTAGCTGAAAATCTTGGCTATTTAACCCCAGATGTTCATAAACTGTTAAAGGATTGTAAATATCCTGGAATGAATATCTTTCAATTTGAATTAGGAGATTATACTAAAAAGGCTCCAATTTATAAAAAATATCCTGAAAATAATCTCTTTTATTCAGGAACCCATGATAATCAATTACTTGAATCCTTTTATCATCAATTAGATAAAAAAGGCAAGGATATGGTCGATAAAATATGTAATATCAAATTTACAGATCGTCCATCTCTTAAAATTATTGAATATTGTATGAAAAATACTGCAAAATACTGCATTATTCCTATTCAAGATTATTTAGGATTATCTGATAGTGATGGAAGAATGAATATTCCATCAACTGCTAGTGGAAATTGGTCATATATTTCAAAAAAATCAGATTATACTAAAGAACTTTGTAAATATATGAAAAATTTAGCAATTGAATCAGGTCGTTATACTGAATAATAAAAAAATAAATAAAGCATACTAAATGTGGTGATATTAATGAAATTAAGAAATTTTTTAATTCTTTTATCCAATATTTCATTAGCATCTGCAGCAGTATGCTTTTTTTTAATTATAAATGGTGGATCTACAATATTTTTATTAATAACTATTCTTTCTAAAAGTATAAATATTAATATCATTCCTAATTCTACATTAAAGGATATATTTTTATACTTATCAAGTTTTAATATTGATTTATCATCTAGTATTATTGCGATAATAACAAGTATCTATTCAACTTCTACTTTATTTAAATTCTATTTAAAGGGAGTAGAATTAATTACTAATAATCCTTATTCTAAAAATAAAAGATTAATTTCTATAATTTTTTCTATGTTTTTACCATTAATATTTTTAATATTGATGATTTTATTTATTTTATTAGCTTCTATAAATTTAATATCTATATTAATAATTTATATATTATTATATTTATTATTTCAGTATATTCTTCAAAGTTTTGCTTTAAAAAATATTAAATTAAAAGCATTATATAAAGGTATATTATTTAGTTTCCTTTTTACAATAATATTTTCAGTTTCATTTATAATATATTTAGATAATTTTAAATTTAAAGAAATTTATGGAATGTTTTCAGTATTAATTTGTTTTATATTTTATATATACATAAATATAATTGGATTATATTTAGGAATTTATTATAATTGGAAAAATATAGTAGATTCTAATTACTATATTTAGTAATAATAAATATGGTGATAAAGTGAAAAAATTATTTATATTTTTATTGACTATATTTCTTTTACCATTTTCAAAAATATATGCTTCTGAATATGGTGTAGGAAAAAATAAACAATATGAAAGACCCAATGTTCATATCCCAGTAATTGAGGAGAATAATGGCTATACTATAGGTATGGACGATAAGAAAATATATCTAACCTTTGATTGTGGCTATGAAAATGGGTATACTAAAAATATACTAGATACTTTACGAAAAACAGATACAAAAGCATGTTTTTTTATTACAGGACATTATTTAAATTCTAGTATTGATATAGTAAAGGAAATGATAAATGATGGTCATATTATTGGAAACCACACATATTCTCATAAAAGTTTTCAGGAATCAACAAATGAAGAAATTTTAAATGATATTAATAAATTGGAAAAAGCATTTGAAGAAAAAACAGGAAATAAATTATCTAAATATGTAAGACCTCCTAAAGGAGAATATACAAATAAGAGTCAGATATTATTGAAAAATAATGGTTATACTTCAGTATTTTGGTCTTTAGCTTATGTTGATTGGTATAAAGATAAATATAATGGAAACCATTATAGTTATAATAATGTCATTAATAGAATTCATAATGGTGCTATTATATTAATGCATACAGTATCCAAAGATAATAGTGAAGATTTATATGATATCATTATAAAATTAAAAAATGATGGTTATATATTTACAACATTAGAAGAATTATCATAGATAATATATTAAAATAATGTTATAATTAGTCAAGGAGATGGTACCTTGACTAATTATTTAATTTTATTTGATGATTCAAATCTTTGTAATAAGAGAATCGACGAATTACATAAAACATTAAATGAAAGTTACGATGTCATAAATTATGACTTAGAAGATGATGGAATTTATTCAATAATAGACGAATTAACTACAGTCTCTTTATTTGATGAACCAAAATTTTTAATTGTCAAATCTTTTGAAGCAATTTCAAAAATAGGAGACAATGCACTAAATGAATTACTAAGGGCAATGAATGATGTTAATTCTAATAATGTAATGGTATTTACTACAAAAAAATTAGAATCTAATGATATTATTAATAAGGTCAAAAGATATTGTAATACAATAGATGTTAAGGTTAAAAATGTATCTTTTCCAGAATATACTTTAAAATCTTTAGAAGATAGTGGTTATAAAATTGATAATCAAGCATTATCATTATTATGTAGCTATGTATCTTCATCTATTTCATCATTAGATATGGCTATTGAAATCTTAAAATGTTATAAGAATGATGACAAAATAATAACTAATGAAGATGTAAAGCTAATGATTCCTCAGCCTTTAGAGGATAATGTTTATCAGTTGGTAGAAGCAGTAATAAATAATGATAAAAAATTAATATTTAAATATTATAAAGATTTTAAACTTATGAATATTCAACCTTCATTTTTAGTGTCATTATTGATTAATAAATTTCAAGAATTATATAATGCTTATATTTTAGTCAAAGCAAAATATCAGCAAAATGCTTTAGCTGAATTATTTAATGTATCTTTAGGTAGAGCATATTATATGATTAAAAATGCTAAAAGTTCATCAATGAAAAAGATAAAGGATAATCTAGACTCTTTAAATAAATTAGAATATGATATTAAATCTGGTAAAATTGATCAATCCTTAGGTTTGGAATTATATTTATTAAAATAAAACAAAAAAAGCACCAATCGGTGCCTTTTTGTTTATAAAAATAAATAAGGTATTACTTTAAAGTATTTACTGCAGTAGCAAGTTCTGACTTATGTCTTGAAACATAATTCTTATGAACGATTCCTTTAGCTAAAGCCTTATCTAATTTCTTATAAGCATAACATAATGTTTCATTAGCCTTTTGAGCGTCCTTTGCCTCAACAGCAGCATATACAGCCTTCATTGCAGTTTTTAATGATGATTTGAATGCTACATTAGCTTGTCTTGCTTTTTCATTTGTACGAACACGTTTGATTTGTTGTTTAATATTTGCCATAAATTTCACCTCCACATTTTCTTACATGCGATACATATTATAGCATTTAAGAATAACTAAATCAAGAAAAATAATTTTTTTTGTATTTTTTGTTATTTTTAAGTAAAAATAATAGTGGTGATTATTTTGAATAATAGAACTGATTTAGCTATTGAAGAATATAATGAAAGTATCAAATATCCAGTTGATAGAATAATTAATGGAATGAGATTAAGGAAATGCATTATTAATAAAGAAGACTCTAAAAGACTAAATAAAAAAGAAGGAGTATATTATTCTATAGAGGATTTAGATTATTATAATAAAGATAGGATTATTATAAAGATAATATCCTCAATTATTTGTGATTTTATTTCTAAAATGAAAAATATAAATAATATATTGGTTGTAGGACTAGGGAATCCCAGTATTACTCCAGATTCACTAGGCCCGTTAGTATTAGAACAAATTGAGGTCAATAGACATCTTGAGAAAGAAAAAAAATATAGTTTATCTGCTATTACTCCAGGAGTGATGGGACAAACCGGAATGGAATCATGTGATATCATTAAAGCTATAGTTAATGATTTTTCTCCTGATTTAGTTATTGTTATAGACTCACTAGCATGTAATAATCTAAAAAGAATATGTAGTTCAATTCAATTTGGTGAATCAATAAATCCTGGAAGTGGTATATATAATAATAGAAAAGAATTATCTAAAGAAAACTTAGGTTGTGAGGTTATCGCAATTGGAATTCCTACAGTTGTAGATTTGTCAACTATAATTGATATTGATAGCTCCTTTTTTGTAACTCCAAATCATATTGATCAGGCTATGGATATATTATCAGGTATAATTGCAGAAGGAATAAATAAAGCTTTTGTATAAAGAGAAAAGACACCTTAATATTATAGGTGTCTTTTCCATTTGGGAGAGATTATTTGAAAAGTATTATTCTTTACATCTATATGTTACCACTAATGAAAGCGTTTGTCAAACAATAATTTAATTTTTTTTTAATTTTTTTTAATGTTTATTATTTATGTGTTATAATTGTTACAGATAATAAGAAGTGAGGATTTATTATATGGATAGACATCAGATATTAATGGATATGCGAAATGAGCATAAACTGAAGGGATTAAAACCATGCTTTGTGGTTTTATCATCAATTAATGGTAAATTATATACTGGAGCTACATCTGATTTTATTATGAGCTTAAAAAATGGAATTTTATATTTTCAAAGATTAAGTATGTTTTTTCATTCACTTAAACCAAAGGATGATGTATCTTATCCCATAAATATTTTTAAAGAATATTCTATTAAGAAAAAAAATAATTTTGCTAGTATATTATTTTTATATACTAAAGAAGGCAAATATTTACAAATTAGCTATCAAACAGGTTTAGCCGATACTCAATCTTGTGAATATAATCTTTCAAAGATTATCGAAGAGCTAGAAGCTAGTGGTATAAAAAATAATTCATTATATGAGGATTTTAATGATGAGCAATAAGTTGAGTGAATGTGAAAAGAAAGCATTAATTAAGAAATATGAATCAGGAAAAAAAACTACAAAAAATGCATTTAATGAAAAAAAAGAAATGTATTTGAAACAAACTGATAGAAACTATAAGGATGGTGATAGGAATTGATAAAGTTAGGAGAATATAATCAATTAACTGTAAAAAGAAAATCTGATTTAGGGTATATGCTTACTGATGGAATAAATGAAGTGTTACTACATTATAAAGAATCAAGTGGGGAACATAATGTTAATGATGCAGTTAATGTTTTTATCTATTCTGATAAGGGTAAAAGACCTACTGCGACTGAAACTGAGCCTTTATGCACATTAGAGAAATCAGGAGTATGCAAAGTTGTTGAGGTATTTAGTGGTATGGGTGTTTTTGTCAATATTAATACTCCTAAGGATGTGTTAATATCAAAGGATTATTTGCCATATAATGAAAGCTTATGGCCAATATCAGGTGAAAGAATGCTTATATCTTTAAAAATAAAACATGATATATTAGTTGGCAAACCATTAAATAGATTTGATATTATAGCATTAAAAAAGAATGTTAATTATTCTGATTATGAAGAGGTAGAGGGCTTTGTAGTTCGAGTATCTGAAAAGGGTATCGGTATAGCTACAAATGATTTAATGTATGTTTTTGTCCCTAATTCTCAGCTTAGGGGAGATTATAGAGTTGGACAAGAGGTTAAGGTTACAATTACTAAAGCTATAAATGGGGAATATTATGGGTCATTAATTTCTCGAAAAGAGAATATGATAGATGGTGATAGGGAGATTATTTTAAATTATTTAAACAATCATCATGGGGTAATGAAGCTTACTGCTAAATCTTCAAGTGAAGAGGTTGAAGCATTATTAAAGCTTTCTAGAAAAGCGTTTAAAAGAGCTTATGGAGGATTATATAAAGATCATTTAATTGAATTTGACGAGAATAAAACCTACTTAGTAAAAAAATAATAATGAATTTTTATGAATTTGAATATGATTTTTATTGAATTTCTTTGAAATATGGTGTAATATATTATTGAAGAGGGTGGAAATATGATAGAATTTTTTGATACAAACAATCAAAAGGGCTTTGCTTCTATATATGATACACATATCACATTCAATAAAAGCCTAATGAGTTATTTTTCAAATGCCTATAGAGTTAGAGTTGGAATTGAAAGAGATAGTAAAAAAATATATGTTTTTTTAATGAATAAGGATTATTGTATGAGTAATGAGGTTCCTGAATCCTCATTATTGCCAATTTCTATGTCTAAAACATATGTTAGAGTTTGTTCAAGAGCAATGATTAATTACATTATTAGCAGTTTTTCTATTAATATTCCTAAAGGATCATTTTTAAGATATGCTGCTACATATGATGAGAAGAATCGTGCAATTATTATAAATCTTGGGGAGGAGGCATAATATGGAAAATTACATGGTTTGGATTTGGCTTGCAATATTTGTCATTTCAGTAGTTGTTGAAGCATCAACACAGGAGTTGGTTTCTATTTGGTTTGCTTTAGCAGCTATAATCACCTTAGCATTATCATTTATAATGCCTTGGTGGGCTGAAATTATTGTTTTCTGTGTTCTTTCACTAGTAGCATTAATTGCAACAAGACCATTGTGTAAAAAAATGCTTGCAAGAAGTGTTAGACACACAAATGCTGATGAATTTATTGGTAAAAGAATAAAAGCAGAGACTGATATCACTAAATTTGATGGTGGTGAGGTTAAATTGAATGGCATTATTTATACTGCTATTTTAATGGAATCTGAAGAAGAAACCATTTCAAAGGATTCATTAGTAGAGGTTATTTCTTTAAAAGGAAACAAAGCTGTCGTAAAAAAAATAGAAGGGTAGGAGAATTATATGTTTTTAAATGCTGGAGTAGTTTGGGGAATTATTTTAGGTGTAATTTTACTTGTTGTTGTTATTTATTTGGTTTCACGTCTAAGAGTTGTAAGACAAACTCATAAGTATATTATTGAAAGATTAGGTGGATATCATGCTACATGGGATGTAGGTATTAATTTCTTATGGCCATTTGTTGATAAGGTAGCATATGTTGTTTCTATGAAAGAACAAGTTAAGGATTTTGATCCACAACCAGTTATTACAAAGGATAATGTTACTATGCAAATAGATACAGTTGTATTCTTTCAAGTAACTGATCCTAAACTTTATGCTTATGGTGTTGAAAATCCTATTGCCGCTTTAGAAAATTTATCAGCAACTACTTTACGTAATATTATTGGTGAATTAGATTTAGATGAAACATTAACAAGCCGTGATATTATTAATACAAAGATGCGTTCTATTCTTGATGAGGCTACAGATCCATGGGGAATAAAGGTTAATCGTGTTGAGGTAAAGAACATTTTACCTCCAAAGGATATTCGTGATGCAATGGAACGCCAGATGAGAGCTGAACGTGAGCGTCGTGAAAAGATTTTGCTTGCTGAAGGTGAGAAGAAGAGTCAAATTTTACTTGCTGAAGGTGAAAAGGAATCTCAAATTTTAAGAGCTACTGCTGAAAAAGAAACAACAATATTAAAAGCAGAGGCTGAGGCTGAATCAATTTTAAAGGTTAAGACTGCTGAAGCAAATGGTATTAAGATGATTCGTGAAGCAGAGGCTGAAGGTTTAATGTATTTGAAGAAAGCGGACGTTTCTCAAGAGGTATTAGCACTTAAGAGCTTTGAGGCTTTACAGCATGTTGCTGAAGGTCAGGCTACTAAGATTATTATTCCATCTGAGATGCAAAATTTAGCTTCTACACTTGCTGCTGCAAAGGAAATAGTTGAAAAATAATAAATGAGGGAGAAATCCCTCATTTAGTTTGTACTAACTATTTTAAAATATTTTATTTGTATTTAAAGCTTATTTATGATAGAATTTTGTTATCGTAAGGGAGTAGTTTGCTAGAGATAGTAGCTGGCCTACATACTGGTTTTCCAGGTTCAGCTTTAAAAAACGAGACTTACACTAATCTTTTTAAGAGGATTAGTGTAGGTTTTTTTATTTTTTGGAGGTTATTATGAATTTTCAATTCTTTCTTAATAGTATTTTATTGGGTATTGGTCTTGCGATGGATGCCTTTAGTGTTTCACTTGCTAACGGATTTAAAGAAAATAAGATGCCTATTGCAAAACATGTTGGTATGTCAACCTTATTTGCATTATTTCAAGGATTGATGCCAATTATTGGCTGGGTATGTGTTCATACAATTGTTGAAAAATTTAAGATTTTTGAATATTTTATACCATGGATAGCATTAATACTTCTTGCCTTTATTGGTGGTAAGATGATTTATGAATTTTTTAAACCTGGTGATGAAGAAAGTGAACATAAAACAGGAATTATTGCATTAATTGTACAAGCTATTGCGACATCTATTGATGCACTTTCTGTTGGATTTACTATTGGTGAGTATGATTTTTCTTTAGCTCTTATTTGTGTTGGAATTATTGCATTAGTTACATTTGTCATTTGTTTTATTGGAGTATTTATTGGGAAAAAATTTGGAACAAAATTTGCATCAAAAGCAGAACTTATTGGTGGTATTATTTTAGTAGCAATTGGAATTGAAATTTTTGTTACAAAAATGATAGAACTTTATGCTTAAGTGTGTTAAAGTATAAATAGAAGGATGTGTTACTATTAATACTTTAGAATTAATTTTAAAAAGAAAAAGTGTTAGAGAATATTCTAGCGAAAGAATATCTAAGGATAATATAAATTTTATTTTAAGAGCAGGTTTATCTTCTCCCTCTGCTCGTAATATGATGCCATGGCATTTTATTGTAGTTCAAGATGAAGAAATGATAAAGAAAATGGCTGATGCTAATGGTAAAGCTGGCAATGCTTTAGCTAGTGCTCCACTAGCCATTTTAGTTTGTATGGATATGAGTAAGGCATTAGAAAGTGCACCTAATTATGCGATTATCGATTGTGCTCTTGCTGAGGAGAATATGGTACTTGCAGCTTTATCATTAGGAATTGGATCTTGTTATTTTGGCACTTGGCCACAGGATTACAAGATTGAAGGACAAAGGAAATTATTTAATTTACCTGAACATTTAATTCCTCATATGATTTTATCATTTGGTTATCCTAAAAATAATTTATATAAGGATAAATATAAGGAAATTGATTTAAAGGATGTGGAATTCTATTGAAAAAATATTCTCAATGTTTATTATGTAAGTATGTCTTTGGTAGAACCTGTAAGAAAACTGGTAAGATTATAGAGGATAATATATATAATAATGATATTAAATGTTTGGGATTTAAATCACTTGATGATGAGGAATTATATGTAGAAGATTCCTGTTGTAATGAAAATTCGAAATATTATGAGAAATGAGAAGTAGTTCTCATTTTTTTTATTGTTAAAATATTATTTAAACAATTTTTTCAAGCGAAAAAGGCTAAAACATGAGTTAAAAAAAGATAAAATAGTTGTTGACTTTAAAAAATGTGTATAGTATAATATGAGAGCACGACTTATTGAGCCGTGAGATATGAGTCTTTGAAAACTGTATATGACGAACGAAACGTAAAGAAAAGAACAATAAATTCTTT
>JBGVLG010000115.1:0-6002 GCA_045124155.1 Anaeroplasma sp. | reverse complement strand
AATCTATATAGTTTGGGTGAAAACTATATAATATAAATAGCTTATCAAAATGAAAACGAGCCAAAACCGTTTTGACCAGTTTTGGCTTTTTAGTGTTGATTTTGAGAATTTTATTATACCTGTCTATCAAATATGCTTACTATTAATTTTCTATTAAATGAAATTGTAAAAGATACCTATGTCTTGGATTTCATAGGAGTAAATGATATCACTTCCGAGAAGAAATTACAAAATAGTATATTATCTACTATTCAAAAATTTATTTTATAACTAGGTCAAGGCTTTTCATTTGTTAAAGAAAAATATAGCAGCTAATTTAAATTTTGATAATAATTATCAAAAAAAGATTTAATTTTTTTGCCATTCATTTTTTATTCTAGTTTGTTCATTTTCTTTCTATATTCTTTAGGTGTTAATCCCATATTCTTTTTAAAAGAAATAGTAAAATAATTGGCTGAAGAAAAACCGGTAGAGGTCGCTATTTCAGTAATATTCATATCTGTTTTTAATAACAAAGTTGAAGCTATTTTTATTCTAAACTCAATTAGATATGCAATTGGAGCTTTCCTAACAATTTTTTGAATAATCTTGAAGTTTCTCCAACGGACATATTGCATATTTTGGCTATATCATTAACATTTATATAATTATCATAATTTTTTGTAATATAGTCTATAGCTGCTCTAATTCTTTCATTATTCTTTGAATTATTTTCTTTGATTTCTAATCTGTCATAATTAATATATATTTTGTAAAATAGTTTCAATAATAAAATTACTATAAGTAATTGATATCCATTTTCGTTATCTCTTATAGAAGAATAATTTTGCTTTATTTCATTATAAAAATCATCATCTTTTATTTTAACGGCTTCGAATTTTCGTTCAAAAAGATTATTGATTATGTTTGTTTCAATAAATGTTGTTTTATTTATTTCTATTAATCTTTTTGAAAATACAATCGCGTAAACAATTGAGTCAGGATATTCATTATGTTTTATATTGTGAAGATTATTTGAATTAATTAATAAGAATTCATGTTCATTTAGATTATATATATTGTTATTGACTGTAACATTAATTTTTCCTTTTATTGTAATGATTATTTCTAATTCTTCATGGTAATGCATATAATAATATTTATCATTAAATACATTATATGAATCTTTATAAATTGCAAATGGAAAAGAAGTAGTACCATGCTTTACTAGTTCGTGCATATTGTTATCAACGTTAATCATATAAAACCGCATAATAATTATATTTTTTAGTTTGAATTATTATATTTTTTAAAAAAATTCTCACTATAATTATAGTGTACTGATTTTTTTATTTTTTTCAATACTTGAGGTGTTATTATGTTAAAAGCTTATTTTAATAAAAATATCGTTAATAAACTTTTAAAGCTAGCTATACCTATGTTTTTAGAAATGTTATTAGGAAGTTTATTGATGGTTGTAGATACATTAATGATATCAAAATATAATGAAAAATTTGTAGCATCTATAGGTAATGCACAAGTAGTATTAAATTTTTTGGTTGTTTTATTCAATATTTGTTCTGTTGGAGTAGGAATAACAGTAAGCCAGTATATTGGTGGAAAAAAAGAAGATATGGCAAAAAGCGTATTACCGCACGGAATACTTTTTAACTTTGGTCTTTCAATGATTATTTTTTTAGTGTTGTTCTTTTTTAACATGTCATTACTAAAACTAGTTCTTACACCTGATGATATAATAAATGAGTCATCTAATTATATTAAGATTGTTTCTATTGGATTACCATTTATGGCTATGACCTCATGTATTTCAGCAGATTTAAAAGCTCATTCAAAACCATACTATGTTACAATTATTTCCTTTGCTACTAATATTTTGAATGTAATTTTAAATTTTATTTTAATATATGGTCTATTTGGACTTCCTTCATTAGGTTATATTGGTGCAGCTATATCGACTACTTTATGCTATATTATTACTTTTATAGTCGCAGTAATTGTATCCAGATTATCTTTAAAATCCAGATTTTTTATTAGAGGTTTTAATAAAGAGATTTTTTCATCTATTATTAAAATAGGCGTTCCTAGTGCTGTTGAAAATGTTTGTTATAATGTTTCTATGTTTTTTGTAGCTAGTCAGGTTAATATATTACTATCAGATATGATTACCGCTAGAAGCTACATAAATGTGGTATTAAATTTTGTTTTAATTTTTTCTAGTGCTTTTGGTAGCGCTAATGCAATAATAGTAGGTTATAATGTTGGTAGTCATGATTATGATGGAGCAAAAAAAGCAACAAATCTTACATTTTTAATTTGCTATCCGATTATTTTATTTGTAGTAACTATATTAAATCTTTCGGGTAAACTGATTTTTCCACTGATTACAAGTAATACTGTAATATTAAATGCTATATATACAGTCATACCAATAATTTTCTTGTTAGAAAGTGGAAGATGTGTTAATTTGATATATATTAATATGCTGAAAAGTAGTGGAGACACTATATATCCAGTAGTATGTGCAATTTTTTCAATGTTTTTAATTGCATCATTTGGATCTTATTTGTTTGTCAGTGTTTTTCATTTTGGCTTAATTGGTATCTTCTTAGCGCAGGCATTAGACGAAATAACGCGAGCTATTTTAGTCTTGTTAAGATTTAAGTCGAATAAATGGATGAACAAGTCTATTGTTTAAAAAATTTGTTTATATAATAGTAACCACAATTGGTAACTATTATATGAGCTTTTTTATTTGTAAATATCAATAATAATTTGACTTGAATAACTTTCACCAGTTAGTGTTGAAAATAGATTTTATTAGTAGAATTGATAATGAACTTAGCCTTGTAGAAGTAAAGGCGACTAATGGAAATGCAAAATCATTAAAGGTAGTAATCAATAACAAAGAAAAGTATTCCGTAAATAAAGCAATGAAACTTATTGATTTAATAATAGGTTTAGCCAGATTATTATTTTAATTACTATTGTAATATTTGAATGCGTTATTTATATTGCTAGCAATATGGTTTATGTTATAGCTTTAATCCAAAGGATAAAGTGTCTCTGATTGAAGATACATTAATACATTTTAATATTATCGAAGAAAGTCAAGCTATCAAGATTGACTTTTTAAGTAATTGTATATTTTGTACAATTTTTTAAAAAAATATGTCGTTAGATTGAAGAGGTGTTACCCGTTGAAACGAAAACGGTATGCTGTAAAACCCACGCGAAATATTAACGTAAATACATATACTATATTATTAGTAATTAGAATATAATCTATTAAGTTAGAAATAAGTAGATGCTAAAAAATACTATTTTGAAAAAATGTGACTATGTATTAGTGAATTTGTTAACTAGAAAAATGCTATTTTAATTGGATGAAGAGTATTTAAAAGGTGCAATTAATTATGTAAATGACCTTGATAAAAAGTGCAATTAATTGTATAATATAGCTAGTGGTGATGCATATGTATAGAAAATATATAGAGAATTTAATCGAATGGAAAAATAATCATAATAGAAAACCTTTAATGGTTTGGGGTGCTAGACAAGTAGGAAAAACTTATCTTATTAAAGAGATTTTTGCAAAAGAATATTTTTTAAATAAATATATTTATGTTGATTGTAGAATAGAGCATAATTTTGTTGATTATTGTATGGAGCATGTAAATGCTAAAGAAATCATAGAATATTTATCTTTAGACAGAGATATGGTTATTGATAAAGATACCCTTTTAATATTTGATGAAGCTCAAGAATGCTTACCTATAATTACACTTATGAAATATTTTTGTCAAGATTTTAAGGAAATACCCGTTATTGTCACTGGATCAATGGTTAGAATCAAGATTCAAAGAGAAAATAGGAAAAGAGGATTAGGAAATAAAGACAAGTTTTTGTTTCCGGTAGGAAAAATAAATCAATTGACTATTTATCCAATGAATTTTGAAGAATTTTTATTAAATAGAAATAAACAATTATATGATAGTGTTTTAACTGCTTATAAAAATAATAAAATATGTGAAGAATTAATTCACAATAAAGCATTAGAAGTTTTTTATGAATACTTGTTGATTGGTGGAATGCCTGAAGTGGTTGACACTTTCATTGAAACAGGTAGCTATCAAGAAGCTAGAGAAACATTAAAAGACTTATATGATAACTATTTAGCTGATATGGATTTGTATCAGGCAAGTCCAGAGTCAATTGTTAGATCTAAAAAAATCTTTGAAAATATTTATACACAATTAAATAAAGAATCAAAAAATTTTAAAGTATCATTGATAGAAAAAGATGCAAAAAGTAGAAATATGAGATCTCCTATCGACTGGTTAGCATTAGCATATCTAATTAATAAAGCTTCTTTGATAAAAGAAAATGTCACTATTCCATTAATTGATTCAGATGAATCGTTATATAGATTATATTTATCTGATATTGGAATTTTTTCATATCAAAGTAGAATTAATGCAACAACATTTATTGATAAAAATGCTAGGAATTCTTTATCAGGAATTTTCTTTGAGAATTATGTTGCATCAGAATTAGTGAAGGCTGGGTACAAGCTATTTTATTGGAAAGGCAAAGGAAATTCTGAATTTGAGTTTATCATTGAGTATGATTCGACTGTTATTCCAATTGATGTTAAGAAATCAAGAGGTTCGCTTGATTCTTTGGATAAATTTAAAAATCATAATAAACTATTTGTGGCGATAAAAATATCTGAAAACAAATATGGTTATGATGTAAATAACAAAATACTAACAGTTCCATTTTATTATGTACCATTTTTAATTAATACTTTACAAAAAGGTGAAATTAATGAACTGATAAATATGGGTAAAATGTGTAATTAATAGGAAAGTGTGAATTATTTTTGCTAATTAATTTTAATAACGATTGTATTTGTACATATTTTCTAGTGATTAATTTTTTGCGTGGGTTTCAAATCAATCCGTTGAAACAGATTTTTAATTTTAGCTAAAAAAATCCCAAAGAAATAGACTTGCAATCTGGCAATAAAATGGAATATGTGATACAATAAGACTATCTTAAGGAGCTGGTAATTATGATATTACAATATGCCCAATTTAATATAACTACAATCCTGTAAGGCTTAAGCTTTGCAGGATTTTTTGAGAAAATAGGAAATAAATACTATGATTAAAACAAAAGAAATAACAATTATTGAGAAAGATTATTTAGAGGATTTAAATAAAATAAAAGAAACTATTAAAACTAACCAAGCTAAAGCAATGGTGGTAGTTAATAGTGCTATGATTATGACCTATTATGAAATAGGCAGAATTATCAATGAAAGAAAAATATGGGGGGAGCAAATATATAGAAAATCTAGCTAATGATTTAAAAGATTATGGAAAAGGATATTCTTATGATAATTTAAATTACATGAGAAGATTTTCTTTTGAATTTTCTTATCATGAAATATTCGACCAGTCTGCTCGACTAATTGCTTGGTTTACTTATGTAATTATTATGCAGAAGTCACATTCTCATAAAGAAATGTTATGGTATATTGAACATATAAAAACAAATGGTCAAGGAGCCAAGTGGAATTACAATTTAAAGCTAAAGCTTATGAAAGATTTTTAATTAATCCAGATACTTCTATACAAGATAGTGAAGTATCTATTAATACTGAATTAGATGAAATAGTAAAAGATACCTATGTTTTGGATTTTATAGGAGTAAATGATATTATTTCTGAAAAAGAATTACAAAATAGTATATTATCTAACATTCAAAAATTTATCATAGAACTAGGCCAAGGCTTTTCATTTGTTAGAGAAAAATATAGATTACTTATTGATGAAACAGAATATGAAATAGATTTGTTATTTTATCATATTCCTAGTCATTCATATGTTGTTATAGAATTAAAAACAACAAAGTTTAAACCTGAATATATAGGGCAATTATTATTCTATACAAATTATATTGATGACTATATTAAAAGCGATTTAGATTCGCCTACT
>JBGVLG010000114.1:0-43771 GCA_045124155.1 Anaeroplasma sp. | reverse complement strand
AGCCACCATTATATACAAATTATCAAAATGAATATAAAAAATATGGTGACCTTGAGTTGTATTAATCCCTATTGAAGATTTAGTACAATTTCAGGTCATCATTTTTTATTCATAAAACATGATAACCTATTTAAATTATATTATATAATTATTATATTAATTGAGTTTCAAATTTTTTAATAATGAAGTTATATCAACATTTGAAAAAATATTAGGTAATGTATCTAAAACACCTTCATGATTATCCTTTTCATCAAAGGATATTATTTCTATATTATCATTTATTATTTTAATAATACATATAGGTTTTATTGATATACTTCCACTTCCACCATCACCAGAATTATTCTTAATATCTGTTTTAATATTAAAGAATTGTATTTTGGTTGAATATACAGGAATAATAGCTACATTATCACTAATCATTTCTTTTTGTCCAAAAACAACTCTCCCATCTAAAAGCTTATTAATAAAATCAAAATTTTCCACTATTCCTCAATCCTTATATTATATTTTCTATACCAATAATCTATTTGATATAGATAAGCAAAAAAAGATGTTTTTCTCATTAATTGTCCATACCAAGGTGTCTTTAATTCTTCTTTAGAATTAATTAGTTCCATTATTTTACTAATATCAAACAATTCATATAGGATACTATTTTTATCCTCAAGTGTCTTAATAAGTAATTCTTTTATTTTAGTCTCATATACTAAAGAATTACTTTTTGGATAAGGGCTCTTCTTTCTATTAATAACTTCATCAATAACAATTCCTTTATAAGCATCTCTTAATATCTTTTTTTCTGTTTTATATCGATATTTATATTTGAATGGTAAATTATATAAAAATTCAACAAGATTTTTATCACAAAATGGTACTCTAGCCTCAATTGGAGGTATTGCCCCCATTGTCATTCTATCTTTTCTATCTAATAAATTAGCCATAAAGTATCTAATATTTAGAAAAGTCATTTGACGATGTTTTTTTTCTAAGGTATTATCCAATTCATGAATTGGAGCTTGTTTTATAGCTCTTTCATATTCATTAATTGCATATTCACATAAATTGAGTTTATTTCTCCATTTAGGATTTAATAGTTCTTCTCTATCCTTTAAATTTCTAATCCAAGGAAATCCTTTTTTTTCTTTTTCTTTAGAATAAAACCAACTATATCCTGCGAATAACTCATCTGCACATTCACCAGATAAAGCAACCTTATACTTTTTTGAGATTTCCTCAGATATATAAATCATTGAAGAATCTATATCGGTCATTCCTGGTCCATCTTTACAAATAACTGCTCTTTTTAGGTTATCAATCAATGTTTCATTATCAATTAATGCAGTATGTAAATTCGCATTAATTGAATTTGAAACCTTTAATGCATAATCATAATCTCTACTTTTTTCAAATTCATTTGGAATAAAATCCTTTATATTATCCTCATAATCTATGGTATAGCAATCTAATTTTTCTTTATTTTTAGATACTATAGTAGAAATTATAGATGAATCTAATCCTCCTGAAAGAAAACATGCAATATCAACATCAGAAATCATTTGTTTCTTAATAGCATTTGTTAATAATTCATTTGTTTTAATTACTGCTTCTTTATAACTTAAAGTATTTTTATATGTAGGAATAGAATAATATTGAATTATTTCATAATTCTTACTATCATATTTTAAATAACATCCTGGTGGCAATTCATATATTCCTTTATATATTGTTTTTCCTATACTATGAGATGGTCCCATAGCTAATAATTCTTTAAGTCCCTCACTATCCACAATGGCTTCACCCTTAAGCTTTAATATAGCTTTTATTTCACTTGATACAATCAAATCACCATTATCAATAGAATAAAAGATAGGTTTTACTCCAAAGGGATCTCTTACTGCATATACTATGTCATTATCCACATAAACAAATCCAAAAATACCATTTAATTTAGATAAAGAATTTATACCCTCTTTATCTAATAGTCTTAAAAGAATATTAGTATCTCCTATATTACTATTAATATCTAATATTTTCTTTAATTCATTAATATTATATAATTCTCCATTATAAATTAAGTGCTTATTGATAAGGCTCATTGGTTGATGTCCACCATTTAAATCTACAATAGATAATCTTTCATGGCCAAGCATATGAAATGAAGAAAATAATATTCCTTCTTCATCAGGACCACGATGCTTAAGTGTTCTTAAAGCCTCTAAAAATAATGCTTCATTTTTGTTACTATAAAAGCTACTTTTGTATAGTATTCCACACATTATCTCAACTCCGATATTATAATATGTGAAATAAATCATAGTGTTACATATTAATCATAACTCTTAGTTATAATGGATGACATATGATCCTTATCAGGATACATAGTTCCTGTATTAATATTTAATAATGATAATTGTTTCATTATATAATCCCTATGAACCACAAATATTCTTTCTTTAGTAACAGTTTTTAAAGGATGATACTCTCCTGTTAAATAATTACATAATCCAAATAAAATAAATGAACCACTTTGAGCAATGATTCTATCATTAATCATACCTACTTTTACATGTTTAGGAGTTAATAAAACCTCAGGGGTAAAAAAAGATTCATCAAAACATGATAATTCAGTTTGAACCTCTGCTTTAAATCTTTTATACGCAATAGAATTTTTATAAATTGAAGGATCATTTTTATTTATAGATTCAGTTATTTTTTCATATAATTCTTGTTTATAATTAGTTTCTAATACCGCAAGACATGATAATAATGTAACTACATTACTATCTGAATATTTTATGTTTCTTCTGTCCTCTGTCATTAATACTACTTCACCAATACCATAATTCTTATTCTTATAATTTATAGGCTTATCACAAGCCATATATAAGGCTACTAATGGATTTGATGTAGTATCTAATAATCTAGTAGGCATACGATAGTGTTGCATAGTAGTTAATATTTCTATATATTTTTTATTAGATAATTCTCTATAAAATTGAGTTTTAAAATCCATATACATAAATGATTCATTTTCATAATATTTTTTCTTACGATATAAGGATGGTACAAGCTCATATTTGTAATAATAATGTCCTCTAAAGAATGCTTCCTTATCTATATGATTAGATAAAATTTCCTCTATAGATGAAATATAATCCTGAACATTTCCAACAATGTAATTTCCATTAGGAAGATGACAAATAGAAGCCAAGTATTCTAAAACCTCTCCACCAGTAAATAATTTAAATTCACTTTGTATAGATAAATCATCTAATGATAGATATTCAATGTTTTTTAATGATTTGGGGGTGGCAATAGCGTATACAAAACAATTATCTCTATTTATTTTATAAATACTATTTCCAATTGATGAATTAGTAATATTAACTTTATCTTCAATAATATTCATTTCACAATATTCATTAATCTCTAATTCTTCTTTTATCTTTTCTGTAAAAAAGAAAGAACCAAAATCATTATCATAAAAAAATGCACCTTTAGTTTCTATATTATTAATACAACAAGCATATATTTTCATAGAAAAAACCTCCTAGTTTATTTAATTTTACCACATTATCGATACTTTTGTATGAAATATTTGTCATTAGTAATATAAAAACTAATATTTCCACAATATCTAGTTTCATAAACAGTACTAAGATTATTTAATCTTTTAATAATATTATCATCAGGTAAATTATAAATATTATTTAATCCTACTGAAACTACTGAATAAGTAGGATTAATCTCATTTAAGAATTCAATACTAGATGAAGTATTAGAAGCATGATGTGCGACCTTTAATATATCACACTTTAATTTTTTTGAATATAGATTAATTATATCCATTTCTTCTTCTACTGTCATATCACCTGAAAATAATATTCTTGTTTTATTAATATTTAATATAAATACAATTGAATTACTATTTAATTCATCATATTGATTTATAGGACCTATGAATTCTAATAGGGAATTCCCTAAATTAATATTCATACCATTACTAATTGCTATTTTATTATCAAAATTCATTAGTTTTTCTTCCATTTCATAATCATATTTAGAATATAAAACTTTATCTACTGAAAAGTAATCCAGTATTTCATTATAATCCTTTATGTGATCATTATCTGAATGAGTTAATATTAAATAATTAATTTTATTTATTCCCATATTTTTTAAATAATCAAAGGAATTATAACAATCTACTACTATTACTCCTTTATTATGGGCTAATGAAATTAAGGCACCATCACCTTGACCAACATCAATAAAAGTAATTTTAGTATATGGATTTAAATAATTAATATTTAAGTAAATAATTATAGTATTAATGAATAAAGATAATGAAATAAATTTTAATTTATTTTTTGTTCTAAAAACAATATAAATAATCCAAAATAAATAATAAATTAATCCATAATATATTGAAAAAGTCTTTATGGGGATAAAAGGACTGATACTAGAAAGTGCTTCTATATAATAATTAAAGAAAATAAATATGTATTTTAGTACATATTCTGAATATGGGAATAATAATATGACATAGCATATTGGTAATAGTATTATGGAAATTATAGATATTAATGGTGAAATTATAAATGATATTAATGTAATTTTATTATTTATTCCTGTTATAAATGGTAAAGTTGAAAAATAAATTAATAGATAGGTTTCATATGATTTTGAAAGTTTTGTTTTAGATTTTAATAAATCATTTGAAAATATTAATATGAAGCTTACAAGATAAGATAAAATAAAACCTAATTGATAAATCTGATATGGATTTATTATTATCATAATCATAAAGGAAATAGAAAAAATATCTAATCTAGTATAGTGTATTGTTCCCTTTTTATTTATTTCACCTAATAATAAAAATAGTAAAGCTCTTAAAGCTGAACTTGGAGCGCCTATAATAATAACATAAGCAGTTATAAAAAATAATGGAATTTTTTTACCTGCTTTATGAAATAGGTTTAAATATAAAATTGAAATAAGCTTATATAGAAATAGTATATGCATTCCACTTACTGCCACAATATGGGATATACCTAATAATGAATAGCCATCTTTTATTGTTGAATCGAAAACATTTTCTGCAAATATTAATGCCGAAATATATTGATATGACTCTTCACTTAGCATTCTTTTATAACTACTTAAAATGTTATATTTTAGCATATTAATATGAAATCCTGAAGATTCTTCTATAATGTACTTTTCTTTTGCTTGATAGTATATTCCCTTTGAATATAAATAATCCTTATAACTAAAATCTTCATCATATGATTTATCATTTATTTGTGTGAATTCAATTTCTAAATTTAGATAATTGCCAGTTTTATGATTGTGCTTATAGCTAATTATTCTTATTTTTCCATTTATTGTTGATAATACATAAGAATTATCACTATCAATATCAGAAATAATTCCAGAATAATTTCCATTATCTAATTTTTGATGAATAATATTAATTGAAAATATTCTGATAAATACTAATAATAAAACTACTAATACTGATAAAAATACTTTTTTCTTTTTAATCATAAATACTAAATATATACCTAAAGAAATAAATAAGAAATAATATCTTAATGATAGTAATAATATTATTATTGAGATAACTAAATAATGTAAATTATTCAATAATGGCTTGTTCTTCAATGCGTCTAATAACCTCATCTGAAACTCCTAAAAATGCTTTTAGTTCTTCAAAGCTTATAAATTCATCATCTTTAAGTCTATCAATAATTCTATTAGCTCTTTTTTCTCCGATTCCAAATAAAGAAATAAGCTCAAAGTATACTCCATCATTAATGTTTATTTTTTTTTCTTGTGAATCAGTAATTATAATATCTTTTATTTCTTCCTTATTTACAGAATATTTATCATTTGATTCAAAAAATATAACAGTATCATCATAATATTTTTGGGATAGATTTAAATCGATTATAGTGTAATCATTTATATAAGGCTTAATTGAGTCTATAATATAACGATATGTTTGTCCTTTAGGAATTTGAATTGTTTTTTCTTCAATTACTTCTCCTTTAATAGTAATTGTAATTAATGATGATATTTCTGATGATATGGTAATTGTATTTTTATTATTAGAATCTTGTTCTTTTGGAATATAAAAGTATATTGTAATTCCAAGTGTAAAGCTTATTATTATAATACCTAGTATTATTTCTAATTTTTTAGTCATAAAAAAAATCCTCCTATTATAATAATAGAAAGATTTTTCAATTTTCTTTAAAAAAAATGTTCAAAAATTAATTTTTTTTCAAGAGAATAGGCTGAAATTGATTTTTCATCCCATATAGCATAGCCTCTTTGAGTGCCATTTTTAGGAATTGTTATACTTCCTGGATTAATATAAATTATTCCATTATTGATATGATAATCAGGAATATGAGTATGTCCAGATAAAATTATATCAGGTTTTCCTATATATTCATCTAAGTGATGTCCATGCTCAAGATGGCATTTTTTTCCATTAATTTCTAAATCTAGATAATCGTGAATTTTGAAATTTAATACCATTTGGTCTACCTCAGCTTCACAATTACCCTTTATACATAATATCTTATCACTTAAAGGGTTTAGTAATGATATTACCTTTTTGGGATTATAAAATGGTGGTAAATCATTTCTTGGACCATGATACAAAATATCTCCAAGACATAAAATATAATCACATTTTTCTTCATTAAAGATTTCTATTAATTTTTCTACAGAATCAGAAGAGCCATGAATATCTGATACAATTAAATATTTCATCTTGATTCAATAGCTCCATTCATTAATTGTAAAGCATTATAAATACTATTGAATTCTTCATTAGTAAATGAATCAAATATCGGCCAAGTAAAATCACATATATCTGTAACAATATTAGATAATATGTCTTTACATTTATCTGTTAGTAATACATTATACACTCTTGCATCATCCTTGCTTTGACATTTTTTTAGAAAGCCTTTAGAAATTAATCTATTAATTAATGGAGAAATAGTATTTGTTGATTTATTTAATCTTTTACATATATCAGTTATTTTTGTTTCTTTAGGATTATGATAAATATCTAATACAATAACTGCTTGAATAGATGATAATCCATATGGGGCACATAATAAATCTCTCATATTTGAAAAATAATTTGTGATTACTTTTAACATATCAATAACTTGATTTCTTGTTTCTTTATTATTTTCTATCATAATTATATCAACCTCAATGAGATTATATCATAACTAGACATTTTTTCAATAATGGAAATAAAAATAAGGAGGATTTTAATTTCCTCCTTATATTATTAATTATTACTTATTAGGATATTCCTTATTTGCTAAAGATACATAATTAGCATAACGCTTTTGTGCATCCTTTAGGTTCCATTCAAGTAATTCTTGAGCCTTAGTTGGATTAACCTTAACTAATTGTGCATAACGTCCTTCATTCATTAAGAAGTCATTATACTTAGACCAATCTGGTTCTTTAGAATCCATAGTGAATGGGTTCTTTCCTTCTTTTGCAAGATCAGGGTTGAATCTAAATGTTGGCCAGTAACCACATTCAGTAGCCTTCTTAGCCTCCATTTGAGACATGAATAGACCCTTCTTAATGTTATGAGCGATACATGGAGCATAGCAAATTACTACTGATGGTCCATCGTATGCTTCTGCTTCCTTTAGGGCTTTAACAACTTGATTTTGGTTATAACCATGACATACTGTAGCAACATATACATGACCATATGACATAGCTATTGAAGCTAAATCCTTCTTGAATGTTGGCTTTCCTGCTGCAGCGAACTTAGCAATAGCACCTGTACGAGATGACTTAGAAGCTTGTCCACCTGTGTTAGAATATACTTCAGTATCTACAATTAAGATATTAACATCTTGGTTGTTTGCAATTACATGGTCTAATCCACCATAACCGATATCATAAGCCCAACCATCACCACCGATGATCCATTGAGAAACCTTAACTAGGTAATCCTTTAATGATAAGATTTCCTTAGCATATGGTGCATCAATAGCCTCCATAGCAGCTACAATCTTTGGAGCTAATTCCTTAGTCTTTTCGCCACTCTTACGATTTAAAATCCATTCATCACATAATTCTTGAGCTTCAACTGGCATTTGATCCTTATTAAGAGCCATTACTGTTTGAAGTCTATCTCTTAATGTTTCAACAGCCATTCTCATACCAAATCCAAATTCAGCATTATCCTCGAATAATGAGTTAGCCCAAGCTGGACCACGGCCTTCACTATTTGTAGTATAAGGGCTTGATGGATATGAACCAGAATAAATTGATGTACATCCTGTTGCATTAGCTACCATCATTCTATCACCGAATAATTGAGAAACAGCCTTAACATATGGAGTTTCACCACAACCACCACAAGCTCCTGAGAATTCAAATAATGGTTGAGAGAATTGTAGATTCTTAGCATTATTTGTACCAGCAAGCTCACGCTTATAGGTTACATTATTTGCAAAGTAATCAAAAATTACTTCTTCTTTATTTTCACGTGATTTAGCCATTGTATGAGAAGTTAAAGCTGGTTGCTTAGTTACAGTACCATCTTCATTCTTAACTGGCTTACCTGGACATACTGTTAAGCAGACACCACAGCCTGTACAATCTAATGTAGAAATAGCTAAGCTATACTTATAGCCCTTAAATCCAGTTGCTTCAAGGAATTGTGCATTTTCAGGTGCATTTTGAACTTCCTCTTCAGTACATAAGAATGGACGGATACATGCATGTGGACATACGAATGCACATTGGTTACATTGGATACACTTAGAAGAATCCCAAGCAGGTACGTCTGTTGCAACTCCACGCTTTTCATATGCTGCAGTACCTTGTGGCATATGACAATCATCACCAAACTTAGCAAATGCAGAAAGTGGTAATGAATCACCCTTAATTGAATTAATAACATCAGCAATTTCTCTTACGAATACTGGACGAGTAGTATCTACTGGCTTAACATCATCAGATAAGTTAGCCCATTCAGGCTTAACCTCAACCTCAACAAGACGAGAACCACCTAAATCAATTGCCTTATGGTTTTGATCTACTAATTCTTGACCCTTCTTTAAATAAGTCTTAGTAGCAAATTCCTTCATATGAGTCTTAGCTTCTTCATAATCCATAATTTGTTCATTTAATTTGAAGAATGCTGATTGCATAATAGTATTAACACCTAAGCCTGGACGGAATCCACATTCTCTTGCAGCTTGGTTAGCAGCAATGATATAGAATTTAGCATGCTTTTGTGCTAATAATCTCTTATATTTATTTGGTAATCTTTGTTCAATGTGATCCTTATCAACTACTGTATTTAATAAGAATGTACCACCATCACGTAAACCATCAATCATGTCAAACTTATCTAGATATGCATCTAGTGAGCATGATACAAAGTGAGGTTGATTTACTAAATATGTTGAACGAATTGGTTTCTTAGAGAAACGTAAATGTAATCTTGTTGAACCACCTGACTTCTTAGAGTCATAAGCTGCATAGCTTTGAGAATAGAATTCAGTATAGTCACCAACAATCTTAGAAATATTCTTACAAGCACCAACTGTACCATCAGAACCTAAACCAAAGAATAGTAATTCTGTAGTAGTTGGGTCTGCAACGTCAATTGTTTCACCAAGAGGTAAATTTGTATTGTCGATATCATCTTCAATACCGATTACGAAATGATCTGTTGGCTTTCTCTTCTTTAAATTATCAAATACAGACTTAACCATTGTTGGAGTAGTATCCTTACTTGATAGACCATAACGACCACCAACGATAACAGGTGCATTTTCAACACCATTAAATGCTGCTTGTACATCTAAGCATAAAGGCTCATATAAAGCACCTTGCTCAATTGTACGATCTAATACTGCAATCTTTTTAACAGTCTTAGGTAATGCAGCTAAGAATTTCTTATATACAAATGGACGATATAGATGTACCTCTAGTACACCAACCTTTTCTCCCTTAGCTCTTAAATAATCTACTACTTCTTCAGCACATTGGTTAACTGAACCCATAGCTACGATAACACGTGTAGCATTTGGATCACCATAGTATTGATATGGAGTATATTTACGTCCTGTAGCCTTTGAAATAGATTTCATATACTTTTCAACAATTGGATATACCTTAGTATAGTTCTTAGCTTGAAGTTCTCTTGTTTGGAAGTATACATCATCATTTTGTGCAGTACCGCGAGTCTTAGGATGAGCAGGATTTAAAGCATTTGCTCTAAATTCTTCTACCTTTTCCTTATTTAATAATTTATCAAATACTGCATAATCAACAGGCTCTACAGTATTAACTTCATGAGAAGTTCTAAATCCATCAAAGAAATGTAAGAATGGAATGCTAGATTCAATTGCTGCTAAATGTGCAACTCCTGCTAAATCCATAACCTCTTGAACTGAGTTAGAGCATAGTAATGCGAAACCAGTTTGACGACATGCCATAACATCCTGATGATCACCAAAAATTGCAAGTGATTGTGCTGCTAGTGTACGTGCAGATACATGAATTACTCCTGGCAAACATTCACCAGCTATTTTATACATATTAGGAATCTTTAATAATAATCCTTGTGATGCAGTATATGTTGTTGTTAATGCACCAGCTTGTAAAGATCCGTGAACAGTTCCTGCTGCTCCTCCTTCAGATTGCATTTCTACAATCTTTACAGGCATTCCAAATAAATTTTTCTTGCCTCCAGCTGCCCATTCATCTGTATACTCAGCCATTGGAGATGACGGAGTGATAGGATAAATACCAGCTACTTCTGTAAATGCGTATGATGAATATGCTGCTGCATAATTTCCATCAATAGCCATTCTTTTATTCTTGCTCATGTTGTTCCCCCTTATGAGTTAATTTACATATTAATTATAAAACTTTTAGAATAAATAATCAATAATTAGAAGTCGAAATTTAAAGCGTTTGCAATTTTTTTAAAGCATTAATAATAAAATATAAATATTTTATAAGAAAAAATGTTAAAAAGTGAAGAACTTTTAATATTCTTCACTTAAATATTAATGATATAATTTTTATATTTAATACTACAATAATTTTATAATATGTAAATAAAATTAATTGTATTAGCAATATTCTAAAGACAACTATATAAGATTTTCAATTTCCTCTTCTGTAAAATATTGTTGCATAAGTTGAGAATAAGAATAGGTTATTGATTCTGAAAAATATAAAACTCCATTTATCTCAAAATATAATAATGCAGTTAATTCATTATCATAATGATTATCTAAATTACAGATACTGATTCCAAATTGATATTGTTCATTAATTTCATTAGCTTTATCTGTGAAATCAAAATATATTAATCTAATATTATTATAATCTAAATCAGTCAATAGCTCCTCAAGGCTTCCATCCTCATAATAATCATAAACATCAAAATTATCATTCGATGTAATAATCATTCCATAGCTTGATACTTTATTAAGTAAATTTTTATCTATAGAGGTCCAAAATTGAAGCTTTGCATTAATTATTCTATTATCATTAATTTCTCCATAAATTGAAGCATTAATTCTAGAATTAATAACATCAGAAATTTCTTCATTATTATTTTCAATAAATAAGCTTAATTTATTTATAACTACTCTAGGTGTATTACCACTAAACGCAATTAAAAAACAACCACTATATGCTTTATCTAAATCAAAACTAATATTCTCGCTAAATTTAGTAGTACCTAAAATATTATATTCCTCATTATTATTCATTATTAAATAAACATCATTTATAGTACCATATTTATTTAAAATACTAATATTAACTTTTTTTAAATTCATAATACTAAATTCAGATTTTAATACTACACCACTAGAATCTATTCCATATTTTGATAAATCTGTATCACTCTTATTATGACCAATTCTAAATTCATTAGAATAAATTCCTGCATTACTTGCTGTAAAATTATAATTATTAATTGAGAAAGAATAATTACTACCATAACTTATATCTTTTAATCCATGATTTTTAAAATCTAGTTCAATAGATTGAGTTATTGATTCACTAGGATTTTCAGGATCATCAGGTTCAATTGGAGTAGTAGGATCTTCAATAATTCCTAAAACCTTTAATGCTGATTCAAGCTTATCATAATTTGTTATTAATCCCTTTTCTTTATAATTAAGCTCCTCATATAATGTATAAGCTTCTTCTACTAATGCTTTTTCATTATTAGTAATTAATTCAGGTAAAGATTCTATTTTAGAAATAACATTATCTACTTTAGCTTGATCAATAGTAGTATTAGCATATTGATTAGGATATGCTAAATCAACATATTCAGGATGATCAATATAGGGATTTCTATTCTTTTGATATTTATCATAAATTACATTATTTCTATAAATTTCTTCTTTACTAACAGGATCATTATAATGCCATTTTAAAAGAGTTTGTAATCCTCCAAATTCACCATTAGTTTGAGAAGTTGAGGTTGTAGAATTATTAACTAGTGTTAAATTATATGGAGATTCATAACCATATCTTGTTGCCATATAAAACATTATTCTTGCAACATCACCCTTTACCTCATCTCTTGGTTCGAATATAGAACTAGTCCATTTATTTCCATAATTATCACTTTTTACACCTGATAAATTATCTACCTCTCCAAAATCAGAATTACTTCTTGAAGAATTAATAGAAATTAGTGTTGGTCTTAAGTGATGAGCATCACAATAAGGATTACTACTAGAGGTTGGAAATCCATGAGATTTAGCCCATACATGCTCTTTATTCCAGCTACCTGATGATAATGATTGTCCTGTATAAAAACAAATTATATTGCCATTATTATTAGGATCTGGATCAGTATATTTTAATACTTCATTATTATCCTTATAGCTATGATGAACAAAATTTTTAGAAATAATTCCACCAAGTATTTCTCTAAATTCAGAACCTGTTTTAGTTTCATCTACATCATTATAATAGTTAGTAGGAATATTTACTGTATAATATGATGAATTATAATAAGTAGTTATAGCAAATAAATTAATTGATAATGTGATTAATATAAAAATATTTAATGATAATAATATAAAAATTTTTTTCATAAGCTTCTCCATATATTTCATTGACATTATATTACAAATTAATTAAAAATAAAAGATTAATATAAGAATAATCTCATATTAATCATAATAATTAATTAATTATTTATATTATCTAAAAAAATTTCTATTTCTCTTCTCATTTCAATCATAGGTAAATCCAATGGATACCTATAATTGGGTTCTATTAATCCCATACAGTATAATAAATACTTCATACATATAGGAGATACTTCCTTATTTATAAGTTTTATAATTGGAAATATTGAATAATATAGCTTTTTATCTTTTTTATCACAAATATTTTTGCATTCTATAGAATAATAATTTCCTATTACAGAAATCCAACCATCAAAACCAATTAATAAAGAAAGTAATGCTGTATTATCATCTCCAGAATATAAAATGAATTTATCACTTTTAAGGTTTAATAATTCTTGCATATAATCAATATCGCCTGAGGCATCCTTAATTCCAATTATATTTTGATGATAGCTTAATGCTGAAACAACAGATATCGGAATTTCAAAGCCACATCTTCTTGGTACATTATATAAAATAATTGGATGATCTAGCCTATCTGCTAAATTTGTAAAATATTTTAATAATCCGGATATATTACTTTTAGTATAATAAGGACCAATAACTAAATAAGAATCAAAATCTATTCCATCATATAATTTAGCTAATCTTAATACTTCACTATATTTATTAGAAATAAGACCAATAATCAGTTTAATTCTATTATTTATATATTTAGATACATATCTAGCCAAATCTTTCTTTTCAGTATCTGATAAAGAAACAGATTCTTGAGTTGTACCCATTAATAATAAACCATCGCATTTAGATTTTAAATGTAAATCTAATAATTTATTTAATGAATTATAATCAATATTTTTTTCTTTATCAAAAGGAGTAACTAACGCAACTATACTACCCTTAACCATATTAATCACCAATTTATTATATGATTAATACTAAAAAATATTCAAAATAAAAAGAACTCAAATGAGTTCTTAAATATTTGTCTAACTTATGCCTTCACAACGTTCTTAGCTAATTGTCCTCTTTCGCCTTCTTCAACGTCAAAAGTTACTTCTTGTCCTTCTTCTAAAGACTTATAGCCATCTTGTACAATTGCACTAAAATGAACAAATACATCTTTACCCTCTTCTGAAACAATGAAGCCATAACCCTTTTCAGCGTTAAACCACTTTACTTTTCCCTTCATAATAAAGTACTCCTTTCAAACCAAACCTTCAATAGAAAATATTTCTATTAAATGTATTATACATCAAAAAAAGTAAATAAACAAGATTAATATTTAAAAAAATATGTAAAAAAAATAATATTTTATTAGTTTTTTTAAATTTTTTCGAATTTTCTTTACTAATACACTCATTAAGTCTTATAATATAAAAGAAAATTTGAAAGGATAATATATATGAAGGATAAAATATTAGAATATTTTTTGAAATATGTAAAAATTGATACAATGTCTAGTGAGGATACAAATACAACTCCATCAACTGAAAAACAATATAATCTTGCTGAAGTATTAAAAGAAGATTTAATTGAATTAGGATTGACTGATATTGAAATACTTCCTCATTGTTTTGTAAGAGGAATTTTAAAAAGTAATTGTAATAGTTTAAAGAAAATTGGATTTATAGCACATATGGATACTATTCCTGGTTTTAGTGGTACAAATGTAAAACCAAATATTATCAATAATTACAATGGAGAAGATATTAAGCTAAATGGAATTGAATTAACTAGTGTTCAATTTCCATTCTTAAATGATTTAGTAGGTAAAACTTTAATTACTACTGATGGTACAACAGTACTAGGTGCTGATGATAAAGCGGGTATTGCTGATATTATGGGAATGCTATATTATTATAAACAAAATCCAGATGTTCCCCATGTAAATATTCATGTTGAATTTACACCAGATGAGGAAATAGGTAGTGGAGTTCTATCGTTTGATGTTAAGGATTTTAATTGTGATTTTGCTTATACTGTTGATGGTGGTAAGCCTAATGAAATTAATTATGAGAATTTCAATGCAGCCAGTGCCACAGTAATATTTAATGGACTTGATATTCATCCAGGAAGTGCTAAAAACCAAATGAAAAACGCAAGTCTAATTGCAATGGAATTTAATTCATTATTGCCAGTTCAGGAAAGACCTGAATATACTGATAATTATGATGGATTCAACCATTTATGTGAAATGAGTGGCTGTGTTGGAAATGCTAAGCTAGAATATATTATAAGGAATCATGATAGAACATTATTAGAAAAACAAAAAAATGATTTTGTAAATGCAAAAGTATTTATTAATAATAAATACGGAGAAAATACCTGTATATTAAACATTAAGGATAGCTACAAAAATATGGCAGAGCTTATTTTAGAAAATCCAGAATGCCTAAATCGTGCAAGAAGTCGAATGGAAAGATTAGGACTTACACCTCAGGAATCTCCAATTAGAGGAGGTACTGATGGAGCAAGATTAACATTTATGGGACTTCCTACTCCTAATTTAGGTACAGGAGGCTATAATTGCCATGGTCCTTATGAGCTTGCTTGCTTAGAAGAAATGGAGCTTGTAGCGAAAGTATTAATAGAAATAGCTAAAGAATATTAACATGCACTAAAAAACCAAGCGATTGCTTGGTTTTATTTTATTAATTTTCAAATTGACTATAATATAGCTTATAATAAAATCCTTTTTGATTTAATAATTCTTCATGGGTTCCTTGTTCAATAATATTTCCCTTATTCATAACTAATATCTTATCAGCATTTCTTATAGTTGATAATCTATGAGCTATTACAAAGCTAGTTCTTCCCTTCATCATATTTTGAAAAGCCTTTTGAACCATTACCTCTGTACGAGTATCAATATTACTTGTAGCTTCATCAAGAATCAATATTTTAGGAGATCTAAGCATTAATCTTGCAATACATAATAATTGCTTCTGTCCAACTGATACACCATCATCATTAGAAATTATTGTATCATATCCATTAGCCATTTTCATAATAAAATCATGAGCATAAGCCTTTTTGGCAGCATCTATAACTTCTTCTAAAGTAGCATCTTCTTTACCATAAGCAATATTTTCAAAAACAGTACCTTTAAATAACCATGTTTCTTGTAAAACCATACCTATTTGCTTACGTAAAGAATCTCTAGAATAATTATATATTGAAGTACCATCAACTGTAATATCTCCATTATTAATATCATAATATCTCATTAATAAATTAATCATGGTAGTTTTTCCACAACCAGTAGGACCTACTATCGCAACTAAATCACCTGGATTAACCTGATTAGAAAAATTATCAATTAATGGTTTATCCTCTAAATATCTAAATCCTACATTATTAAATCCTACACTGCCATTTTTAATATCAAGATTATCTAAATTTTCTTCATTAGGTATTTCTTTTTCATCAATAAGCTCAAATACTCTTCTTAATGATGCAAAGGAATTCGATAATTCAGTTGCTACACTTGAAATTTCATTAAATGGCTTAGTATATTGACTAGCATAGGTTAAAAATGCATTTAAGCTACCTATACCAAAACCAAGAGTAGGATTATTAACTATTAATATAGCTCCTATTGTAGCAACACTAGCATAAACAATCGCATTTACAAATCTAGTTGAAGGGTTTGTAAGTGAAGAATTAAATTGAGCCTTTACTCCTACATTATATAATCTCGAATCAATTTCATTGAATGTATTTATATTATTTTCCTCTTGATTATAAGCAATTACAATTTTTTGATCTGTAATCATTTCATTTAAAAAGGCTCCCATTTCTCCCTTAATAGCTGCTTGGGCTTTAAAAGTATTAAAGCTTCTTTTAGAAATAGTGGAGGCAACAAATAAAGATATTGGAGTTAATATAATAACAACAAGTCCAATTTCCCATCTAATAATAAGCATCATTACAATGGTTACTATGATAGTAATAATACCTGTTAATGCTTGACTAAATCCCTGAAGTAATCCTTCAGAAACTTGATCAGTATCAGAAATAATTCTTGTTAGAGTATCACCAGATAGATGTGAATCTAAATATGATACTGGAACATTTAATACCTTTTTAAAGGAATCAATTCTTAAATCCTTAACAACTGAATAGGTAACAGTATTTAATAATGCATTCATTAACCATCCAAAAAAAGCCCCTAATAATACTAACACAATTAATTGAAAAACATATGGTAGAATCATATTAATTTCAAATGTATTTTTATCTAAAAATAGATCGATAGCATTACCAACAAGCATTGGAGCATATAAGGTAGCACTAACATATAAAATTGCACTTAAAAAAGCTAAAATCATCATCCATCTATAATTCTTAGTATATCCAAGGATTCTTTTTAGCATTACAAAATTAGATTCATTATTATGCATAATTATCCTCCTTTAAATCCTGAGAATCACAAATTTCTTTATAAACATCACAGCTATTAATTAATTCATTATGCTTTCCAATTCCAACAATATTTCCCTGATCCAAAACAATAATTAAATCTGAGTGCATAATACTTGAAGCTCTTTGAGAAATAGTAATAGTTGTCTTATTTAAGCTTTTTATAGAAGCTCTTAAATTAGCTTCTGTTTTAAAATCTAAGGCACTTGATGAATCATCTAAAATTAATATATCAGAATTCTTTACTAACGCTCTAGCAATAGATAATCTTTGTTTTTGTCCACCTGATAAATTTTTACCTCCTTGATATAAAACTGTATCAAGCTTATCTTCCATACCTAGAACAAATTCTAATGCTTGAGAATTTTTTAATGCTAAATACATCTCTTCTTCTTTAGCATCCTTTTTACCCCATAATAAATTTTTTCTAATACTACCACTAAATAAAACAGCCTTTTGTGGTACTAATGCTATCTTATTATTAACAAACCCTTTTTTGTATGAGGAAATATCTCTTCCATAAAATAATATTTTTCCACTATTACAATCATAAAAACGATTCATTAAATTAACTAATGTTGATTTACCACTACCAGTACCCCCAATAATACCAACACTCATTCCTTTTGTTATAGAAAAACTAATATTAGATACAGCATAATTAGAATTTTCATTATATCTAAAGCATACATTATCAAATTCAAAAGTTTTATTTTCATCTAAAATAGTATCATATTCTCCATATTTCATTGATGATTTTGTTGCGAAAACCTCATTGATTCTTGTTGATGATGCTTCTGCCTTAGTAAATATAACTACTAAGTTTGCAACAACCATTACTGCTAGCTGAATTTGAAGTAAATAATTATATAAAGCAGAAACATCTCCTTGTTGAAGATTATTAAATTTATAATCTACTCCAAATAAATATAATACTGTAATAATAGCTATATTAGTAATAATAAATGTCATAGGATTTAATAATGCATTTATTTTACCAACTCTTATTTGAATATCCTTTAATTCAACATTTGAATCAACAAATCTTTTAAATTCATGTTTTTGTTTAGAAAAAGCTCTAACAACACGATTACCACTTAAATTCTCCTTAGTAATAGTTGTAACCTCATCAAGCTTAGCTTGAGCTTTTTTGTTATTTGGTACAGCATAAAACATAATACCAAATATTACAACAAATAATAATAAACCAGCTCCTATAAATATTAATCCAGCTTTATAAGATATGGTAAATGATAAAATTGTCGCACCTATAACCAAAAAAGGAGCACGAACAACTAACCTAATAAGCATGGCAACACTTTGTTGAACATTATTTATATCAGCATTCATTCTAGTTAAAAGACTAGATACACTAAAACTATCAAGTTCCTTATATGATAAAGTATTAATATGAGCATATAAATCATTACGGATACTAGTACCGACACCCTGGCTAGCTCTTGATGCGAAAAATTGGCAGACTAATGTAGAAGATAATCCTACTAACGCAAATATTAACAATATTCCACCCTGTCTAAGAATAAATGATATCTTTTCTTCACTCGTTAATAAATTATTATTAATTCCATTATTAATAATATCTTTAATAACAAATGGAACCAATAATTCAAAAATTGCTTCTACAAGCTTAAATATTGGTCCAAATATAACGTGAAGCTTATATTTTTTTAAATATTTTTTATATAATTTAATCATAAAAACCTCCACATAACCATAAACATTTGTATTATATCACAATATATAGTATACTAAATATATAAAATTTATATTTTAAATATACTTTGGAGGTATATATGGATATTAAAGAATTAGAATATTATAAAACCATTGTTGAATGTGGTTCAATACTAAAAGCCTCAAAAGAATTAAATATAGCCCAACCACCACTATCAAGAATGATTAAAAATTTAGAATTTGAGTTAAATACAAAGTTATTTGAAAGAGGAAAAACCTTAACACTTCTTCCAGCTGGAAAAATATTATATGAAAAAGCATTAAATATATTATCATTACGAGATGATACTATTAGAGAAATTGAACTTCAAAAAAATGAAGAAAAGATTTTAAAAATAGGTGTAGTATCTTCAGCTACAAATATTTTATATAATAATACTATAGAATTATTTCATAAGGATTATCCTGATATAAAATTCAATATTAGTGAGGCTAATACTTACCAATTAATGGAATTACTGAACCATAGAGTTATAGATTTAGCAATAGTTCGTTCTCCTTTCGATGAAACAATATTTCATACAAGATATTTTTATAAAGAATCAATGATAATTCTATCAAAAAATATATTACCTAATTCAATTAAAATAACTGATTTAGATAATAAGCCTTTAATAATATATCGTAGATTTAAAAAAATATTAGAATTATTATTTAAAGAAAATAATATAAAAATGAATATTCAAGCATTAGTAGATGATGCTAAAACTGCAATACTGCTCTCATCTATAAATTTAGGATATGCAATAGTACCAGATACTTCATATTATTCCTTTAAATATCTAAATTTAAATAAATGTATTATTGATTGTAATGAATTAAATACAAAGATTGGTGTTATAGATAGAAAAGGAGAAAAATTAAAAAAAGAATATGAAATACTAATTTCATACCTTAATAAAATAAATTCTCAAGCCTTAGCTTGAGAATATTTCTTTTTATTCTTTATTAATACTGCGCTTTTATTTTTCTTATTAAAAAATGGATTTAACATTTTCTTTCTTTTTTCAAAACAATCCTCTAATCTATTTTTATCAGCTAAAAATTCAAATACAACTTGATATTCTTTATTGACAAATAATAACCCTAATCTTTCACTTCTACTAATAGCCTCATAATCAATTCCAATATTCTTTAATTGATTAATAATACTTGTTGATGAAGTAACATAGTAATTGTCTAAATATTTATTTCTTAAAAATATTAAATGACTAGAAATTGCATATGATTGTCTGCATAAAAAATAATCAATTACATAATTAATTGAATCTAATTCAATTATTCTTGCATCAAAGGCTCTTAATTGAAGACTTAAATCTAAATTATGATTATTAGCTGCAATATAAAAGGCAGCAGTAAGCTTTGAGGCTAAGATAGATATAAGTTTTTCCACTCTATTTTTATATCTCAATATTGTTTGTTTTTCTAAATAAATTGAAACCTCATCACTATAAGAATAAGCAAAATACAAATCCTTTTCATTAAGCATAAATCTTTCTATTGCTTCCTTCATTGAAAATAAAAAGCTTTTTTTTAATTCAGGCTTACTCATAAAGGCCTTAGTCATTCCAACTCCATCAAACCTAATAATATATTCTTTATCATCTTTTAGAGTTAAATCATAGTTACATTCATATTTTTTAAATTCATTATTTATTTTTTCTGCTTTCGCATGAGAATAGCTTTTCATAAAATCACTCCAAAACAAAGTAATTATAGCATAATAAAACAAATAATGATATTTTTTTTAGAATAATTCTTTATATTTTTGCATTTTTGGTAATTTAATTATCATTATTAATGAAATTGAGATACTAATTACTCCAGCTAAGACATTTGAAGTAAACATCGCAACACCACATGCCTCATAATTCATTTGTACTACAAACATTAATATTAATAAAACTGGTATTCTAAATAAGAATAAAGTCGACATAGATAATGCCATTGTTATTGCTGTTTTTCCTAAACCATAAAAAAAGGCACTTCCAATACCACTTAAACCCATAAATACAATATCTAAGCATTCCCACTTAAAAATATTAATAATTTTTTCTTGATAGTCTAAATCATTTGGTGAAAAGAATTCTGCAATTTGTCCCTTTAACAAATATAAAACAATTGTACCAATAGTAGATAATATTAATATATAAAGCATATTGATAAAATATGTCTTTTGAATTCTTTTTCCATTTTTCGCTCCATAATTCTGACTTATTATCGTTGCTGATGCATCTTCAAAGGAATTTATCATATTACTTAATAATCCTGCAATAGTATTTGAAATACCTAAAGCTCCTACTACTGTTTTTCCATATTGAGCTAATGCTTGTGCATTTACATATACCTTTCCAAATGAAAAAAGAAATCTTCCTATAAATACTGGAAAAGCTAGTTTTATTATGGAAAGTGTATTTTTTTTATTTAAATTTAAACTTTTAAAGGATATTCTTAATATATTATCACTTCTAAAAGAAAAGAATATTCCAAAAATAAATAAAAAACCTTGTGCGATTAATGTAGCTACTGCAAGCCAAGTAATTGTAACATTTTCAAAAGGACCAAAAGCAAATAATGTAGTCAAAGATATTTTTATTATTATTACACCAATATTTAAAATAAATAGCTTAAAGGTATTTCCCTTTGATTTTTCTAATGCTAAGAAGGTACTATTAATCGTTGTAAGAAATAAGATAATTATTTGGACATAAAAATATCCCATTGCATTATCAATAGTAGATTGATCTGTTTGTAATAATTTCAAAAAAGGAACTCCCAACGGAATAAAAATTAATGTAATAGCTGCAACAATTAATGCAAGAGAATATAATGTATTAGCACAGCATCTTGCTTCTTCGTTTCTTTTTTCACCATATTTTTTGGCAACTAAAATTCCACCACCAATAGCTAATGCATCGCTTACAGTTGAAATCATAATTTTTATTTGATCTAATACAACTATATCAGCTGCATCACCAATATTTGCAGATTGAACCACCATCATATCATATATTCCATATAAATAATTGCATAAATTATAAAATAGAATTGGTAGTCCTATTGATAAAATTGCCTTCCATAAATTTCCATTTAATATTTTTTCTCTTTTTTTGAGTGCTCTTAATTCCTTTACATTTTCCAAACTAATCACCTCACTAAAATGAAATTATATTACTTTTTAAAAATAATATTGGAAAAATTATCACAAAAATACAAATATAAAAATAGAGCCTTGAAAAATGTATTCAAGGCTAATATTTTATTTCAAATTATTAATTAAATCTTTCATTTCAAGCTTATTATTGTCTGATAATGTTGTCTTAATTGTAATTTTTGGTTCTAAAATTGTTATATTTTTCATTGATGAAAGCTTTTCCTCCATAAGCTTATTAGCCATTGGAGCCCAAGATCCATTTTCGATTAATCCAACATTTCTATTTTGATAACTCTTATGAGATAGTCTCATTAAGAAATCCTCCATTGGAGTAAACATATATCCATCATATGTTGGAGCTAATAAAACCATATTTTTATATTTAAATGCTTCTGCTACTGCTAAAGATAAATCACATCTAGTAATATCAATTAACTTTGTATTAATATTATTTTCAATAGCTAATTCATATAAATATTTTGCTGCATTATAGGTATTTCCATGAGCAGAAGCTGAGGCAATTAATAATCCATCAACTTCATATTGATAGCTACTCCAAATATTATAAAGATTAATATAATATCCTAAATTTTCATTTAATAAAGGACCATGAAGTGGGGCAATCATTTTAATATCTAAAGCTGAAGCCTTCTTTAATAAAGTTTGAACAGGACTTCCATATTTACCAACAATATTTAGATAATATCTTCTAGCCTCATCTGGCCATTCTTCATGAATAGATAATGCTCCAAATTTACCAAAGGCATCTGCTGAGAATAAAATTTTTTCCTCTAATTCATATTCAACCATAACCTCAGGCCAATGAACCATAGGAGCCATGATAAATTTTAAAGTATGCTTGCCTAATGATAATGTGTCATTTTCTTTAACTGAAATTACTCTATTAGATAAATTATCAATTTGATAAAAATTAGGTAACATAGCTAAAGCTTTAGCACTCATTACAAGCTTCATATTAGGGTAAATTTCACAAATATCCTTAATTGCAGCTGAATGATCAGGCTCTAAATGAGATACTATAAGGTAATCAACTTCTTTGCCATTTAATTCTTTAGCTAAATTTGCTAGCCATTCATTCTTTTTTCTTTTATCAACTGTATCCATTACAGCAACTTTTTCATCAATAATTATATATGAATTATATGATATACCATTTTTTACTTTATATTGGCTTTCAAATAAATCAATATCTAAATCATCACAACCAATATATTTAATATCTTCACTAATATACATAACTAATTCCCCCTATTGATTTTCTTTTTCTGCCTTCATCTTAGCATCATACTTCTTACGTTCAACAGTATCTAAGATTCTCTTTCTTAATCTAATATGCTTTGGAGTAATTTCTACTAATTCATCATCATTTATAAATTCAAGACAATTCTCTAATGTTAAAACTCGAGGCTTTTTAAGTACAACTGTAGTATCCTTATTAGAGGAACGGGTATTTGTTTGTTGTTTAGCTTTAACAACATTTACAGCCAAATCCATATCCTTGTTACCTTCACCTACAATCATACCCTCATAAATATCCTCACCAGGAGAAATAAACATAACTCCTCTATCCTCTAAAGCTCCAATAGAGTAGGCTGTAGATTGACCTTGAGCCATAGATACAAGTACACCTGTAGTTCTTTCACCTACTGAAACACTTTCAACAGGTCTATAATCTAAGAAGCTATGATTTATAATACCATAGCCTTTTGTAAGAGTCATAAAATCAGTATTAAAGCCAATCAATCCACGAGAAGGAATAGAATAAATTAATCTTGTTTGAGTTTCTGTATTTGTCATTGTTTCAAGACTTCCATGACGATTACCAAGCATTTCAATGATATTTCCAGCATATTCATTTGGTAAATCAATTACAGTATATTCATATGGTTCACACATTACTCCATCAATTTCTTTCATGATAACATGAGGACGAGATACTTGGAATTCATACCCTTCTCTTCTCATTGTTTCAATTAAAATACCTAAATGAAGCTCACCACGACCAGAGACAATCCATTCCTCACTTAGTGGTACACGTGAAACCTTTAATGAAACATCCTTTTGAACCTCACGGAATAGTCTTTCCTCTATTTTAGTAGCAGTAACCATCTTTCCATCAAGTCCACAAAATGGTGAGGTATTAGTGCCAAATGTCATTTGAACAGTAGGCTCTGAAATATGAATTTTTTCAAGTGGCTCTTCTTGACCTAAAGTACAAATAGTTTCACCAACAGAAATATCACCAAGTCCTGATACTGCAACAATATCACCAGCATAAGCTTCTTTTATTTCAATTCTATCTAGTCCTAAAAATCCATATAATTTTTGAACTCTAAAGGTTTTAATAGAACCATCTAATCTTGAGCAAGATACAACCTCTCCAGATTTAATTTTACCTCTTGTTATTCTACCAATACCAATTCTTCCAACGAAGTCGGTATAATCTAATAGTGCAGGCTGAAGCTGAAGTGGTGAATCTACATCCATATTTGGAGCTGGAATCTCATTAATAATCATATCAAGAAGAGGCTCCATTCCAGGCTTTTGAGTTTTTGGATCTGGATCTAATGAACAAGTATTATTCATTGCAGAGGTATAACAAATAGGAAAATCTAATTCATCTTCATCGCATTCTAAATCAATGAATAATTCTAATACCTCATCAATAACCTCAAGAGGTCTCGCACTAGGTTTATCAACTTTATTAATAACAACAATAGGCTTTAAATGTGCTTCAAAAGCTTTCTTTAAAACAAATCTAGTTTGTGGCATTGTACCTTCATAAGCATCAACTACTAAAACAACACCATCAACCATTTTCATAATTCTTTCAACTTCACCAGAAAAATCCGCATGTCCTGGAGTATCAAGAATATTTATTTTGGTATCTTTATATGTAATAGCTGTATTTTTAGCAAGAATTGTAATACCTCTTTCACGCTCTAAAGCGTTAGAATCCATCACTCTTTCTTCAACAACCTGATTATCTCTAAAGGTATGAGAGCTTCTTAATAATTTATCAACTAATGTAGTTTTACCATGGTCAACATGGGCAATAATTGCAACATTTCTAATATCCATCTATATCACCTTAATTTATTTATTCAATCATAAATATTTTAACAAAAAAATACTCAATTATTTAAAGAAAACGTTATTATTATTAAACTATTATAAGATACCTATCTCAATAACATAATAATCTTCATTATTATTCGTTAGAAAACTAAAACCCTTAACTCCTAAAATTCCTAATGGACCTAAATCTTTGTTACCTTCTTTTTTTAAACTATATGTAAAACCCTCACTTGAACTATTTCCAATCAATCCATCAACAAAGATTTTACCTATATTTATATTGAATTCCTCATAAGTACCAAGCTGAATAAAGTTTTTTAATATACTGAATATTTCCATACATTCTTCAGTCTCTAAATTATTTATCTTTAGTTCTTTAGAATTAATAGTATAATTCAATTCTCCTAAATCCTTTACTATTACTGTAGATGAAATATATAAATAATTTGGAATATAACCACTAATTAAATTTAGAGGAAACTCATTTAAAGAGTTTTTAATTTCTTTAATATCTAACCTAATAATAACATTAAAATTAGCACCCTCACTACTACAATTAAAAAAATCTACTTGTAGTATTTCAAAAGGAATATTAAAATTACCATTTGTAATTGTACTATTCATTGACTCCTCACAAAATTGAGAGAAAAAAGCAGCACACTCCTTATCAGATAACTTAATATCCATTTCTTCAAGATTTAAATTAGAATAATCAAAGGTATATCCATTATCCTTCTCAGTTATTACATTAATCTTATTTAATTGAGTTTTAGAAGAAATTAAATCATCTTCAGTATATGGATTTGTTATTAGTTTATTTTCATCTACCTCATATGTTAATTTTACCAAGCTATTACCTACAGTAAATAAATTAATATTATAAGTAGCTTGGACATAAACATATAATCCAACTACTACTAATGTAACTAAAAAAACTAAAAACAATAAAAACATGAATAATCTTTTAATTAATTTCATAAGCATCACCCTCTTAAATTCGATATATCATTATTATATATTAAATTTAGAAAATATTAAAAAAAAATTCAATATTTCATAAAATAATAAGATGATTTGATTTATTTATAAAAAAATAGTATAATGTTGACATATTTGGTGGTGAATTTATGATTATTTTTACAATATTTATTATATTAAGCCTACTATTAGGAGGATTAATATTTTTCTTAATTGGTCAATTCAGCTTTTGGTATAATTATTTAATATTATTATTACTATTTATTGCTTCTTTTATTGTAATTGTAGGATTATACGCTTTACTATTATTAATATTCTCATCATTTTTAAAAAATGATAATGATGTTAAAAAAATACCAAAATTTTATTCATTCATTGTAAAAGAAACAGCAACCCTATTATTAATAATAATGAATGTGCATATCAAGTTTACTGGTACTGAAAAACTACCACTTGAACATGCAGTATATGTATCTAATCATGTTTCTGGTTATGATGGAATGGTTGTATTAAGGTGTGTCAAAGACAAACCTCTTTCAGTAATAACAAAAATAGAATATTTAAATAATCCATTTACAGGAAAATTATTTCACCAAGCAGGATTTATTCATATTAATAGACAAGATGAATTTCAAGCAGCAAAATGCTTAATAAAAGGAATTAATTATTTACGTAATGATGAAGCAAGCGTATATATTTGTCCTGAAGGTACAAGAAATCATAATCCTGAAACTTTGCTTCCATATCAAGGTGGAGCATTTAAAATGGCTTTTAAAACTAAAAGACCAATAGTTGTTTTAGCATTAAAAAATACTGAGAAAATAAAAAAGAATTATGTTATAAAACCTACAAAAGTTTTCTTAAAGGTAGTCAAAGTTTATTATTATGACGACTATAAAGATATTGAAATTGATGATTTAAGAGAACAAATAAGACAAGAAACATTAGATGCACTTAAGGAGTTTTAATATGCATTATTTATTATATAATCCATTAGCTAATAATTATCATGCATATGATGATATCCATAAGGTTTTAGAACTACATAAGGATATCAATTATGAGCAAATTGATATTACTAAGCTAGATTTAGTTAAATTTTTAAGTGAAATGGATAATGATTCTTCTATCACAATACTTGGTGGGGATGGAACATTATCAAATTTCGCATCAAATTATCAAAAGTGTAAAATAAATAATCCAATATACTTATTTCATGGTGGATCTGGAAATGATTTCTTAAATGATATTGCCAAAGGAAAAATGGAAATACAAATAAATAAATATCTACAAAATATTCCCTACGTAATAATAAATGATAAAGAATATCGTTATATTAATAATGTTGGCTATGGAATAGACGGCCAAGTATGTGAAGAAGCTGATATTTTAAAAGCTAAGGGCAAGAAAAAAATAAGCTATACTATGATTGCACTAAAACTTTTATTAGGAAAATATAAGACTAGAAAAGCAAAAATTACAGTAGATGGCATAACTAAAGAATATAATCATGTTTGGCTTGCAGCATCAATGAATGGTCAATACTATGGTGGTGGTATGATGGTAGCACCTGGTCAGGATAGATTATCAAATACCTTGAGTCTTGTAGTAATGTCATGCAAAAATAGATTAAGAGCATTAATTAATTTTCCAAAAATATTTAAAGGAAATCTCATAAAAAAGAAAAAACTTGTTCATATCTATAAAGGAAAAGAAATAGAGGTTGAATTTGATATTCCTTGTGCTTTACAAATTGATGGAGAAACATTCTTGAATGTATCTAAATATAAGGCCTATATAAAATGAAAACAGAACCGTTTGGTTCTGTTTTATTATTATATTTGCTTTTTCTTTAAATAATAAAATAAGGCAATTTCACGCTGAGTATCAAGCTCAAGCATTGTATCACCAACCTTAGTTTTACTAGAGCAATGAAGGATATTTCTCATTATATCAGTTTTAACATTAAATTCCTTTGGTAGAGTCTTACGTAATTCTTCAACAGTATTCCTACAAATTGTTAATGCATCATTTCCTTCATAAATCATTCCAAAGGCTTTATCACTAATAATATAATTTACTAATTCCATATAATATGGCTTGCCACTTTTTTCAGTATAATGTAATTTTGCACATTCCTCATCATATTGAATATATGCAAAATCAACCATCTTTACACCTTTACTCTCTAAAACATCAATAGCTCTTCTTATTAGCTTTGAATCTGTAAAGCCAGGCTTTACCATTACATAACATCTTTCAACCATATAAAACCTCACTAATATTAATTACTATTTTGATTTTACCAAATAGATTATTATTAAACAATAGTATTTATAAGCAAAAAAATCATTTATTTATAAATTCTACAATCCTATCCATTATACTGCTATCAAGCTCTCCAAGCTCATGGAAATTAATAGATTTTATATACTCTTCCTTCTTTTCATTTGGAAGCTTAGATATAGTATTTTGAAATTCATTTAGTTTTCTTACAGCATCATCTGTATAATTTGGATTATGATTTTTATTAGTTGTAATGATATAATCAAAATTTGGATAATTATTTTTTATTACAATAGAATTCTTATTTGAATCTATAAATTTATCATTAGTAGAATATACAATTAATACTTTTCCTTTATAATCCTTAAGTGATTTTATGCTTGATGAAAATACGTATTTACCAACCTTAAAATATTCAATCAAAAATATAAATGGTGCTAATATTTTTAATCCCTTAGGCATAAATGATAATAAACATTTATATACATTACAAAATGGAGCCATTGCAATAATACCCTTAATATCCTTATGATATTTAATAATATTTGTTGTTGCAAAACCACCCCATGAATGTCCCATGACATAAATTTCCTTATTAGGATATTTTTCTTTAATAAATTTTATTGCATAATCTAAAGATCTAAGACTATTACCTAAACCTCTAATATTTTTTCCTTCTGATAGTGAGGTACCTTCATAATCAAAGGCAAAAACCTGAAAATTATTTCTACATAAATATTCAATATCCTGTAAATATGAATTATGATTACTCCACATTCCATGACAAAAAATTATTATTTTATTATTATCATAATTATCATAATGATACATAAATCCTTTTATTAAATATTTACCTAATTTAAATTCTAAAGGATCTGAATTTAAATTAAATTCCTCTTTAGTATATAAAGGTATTAAAGGATTAGCCTCATATCTATTACCAAAGCTAATATTATGAATTATAGCAGCAACAATTAATAAAACTACTAAAATAAAAACAATAATACCTAAAATAATGTATAACGTAATCATATTTATTCCTTTCTATTTAAAAATGTAGCATAAATTATGCTACATTCTTTTTATATATTTCAAATAGTCCCTCTAATGTTAAAAGCTCAACAAGCTCAACATTTGATTTACATAATGGTACTATTAATTTAGATAAGCCACCAGTAGCAAGAATAGGTAAATCATCTTTTCCTATTTCTTCGCGAATTCTTTCAATCATTCCATCTACCTGAGCAGCAGCTCCAAAAATTACACCTGATTGCATACAAGTAATAGTATTTGTAGCAATAACCTTCTTAGGACAAACAAGCTCAATATTTGGCAATAAGGCTGCATTAGATACTAATGCTTTCATTGATATCGCAACACCAGGTGCTATACTACAGCCATAAAATATTCCATTTTTTACATAAATATATTTTGTTGCCGTACCTAAATCAATAATAATTGCCTCATTATAATGCATCATAGCACCAGCACAATCAGCAATCATATCAGCTCCTACTGTTTTAGGGTCATCTACCTTTAGCTGAATTCCAGTTTTAACACCAGGACCAATTATTATTACATCCTTAGAAATATATTTATCACACATTTTTTTTAAAGCACTAGTAACAATAGGTACTACAGATGAAATAATAACCTTTTCTGGAGAGTATTTATCTAGTAATGATTTAAATAAAATATAATATTCATCTGCTGTTTTATCAGTAGAGGTCTTAAATCTGTAGGTTTTTTCTATTAAATGATTCTCTGCAAAGCCTAAAACTATACTTGTATTTCCAACATCAACTAATAAAACCATAAATAAACTCCTTTAAGCTACTTCTTCAATTAAATTTGAAAAGTCATTTGCAAATCCTAAATTATGACTTCTTGTTACAATCTTAATTATAGTTAATACTGCAGGTGCTAATACTACATTAATTGTGAACTCAATTGCGAAATTTGGACCAAATACGCCAAGGAATATCACATAGAATGCTCCATCAGTTGAGCTTAATTCCCAAACTGAATAGAAGAATAAAGAAGCTCCAATAATAAATATTAAAGTATTTACAACTGGTACCATTATTGTAGCTACCACTGCTGCAGCAACATTAACAATTCTTTTATTTTTAGTTGTTTGACATTTATTAGCAAAATAAGCAATCGCACGATATAACCATCCAGCTAAAAAGCCTGCTAAGCCTGGCTTTAATAGACATAATAGAACTGTTACTACCGGATTGACACTAAAGAATGCCATTGTACTTGGAGCAGTTAAAATAATAGCTCCCATCACCATACCTAAGAATAATCCTGCTACAGGGCCATATAATATAGCTCCCACTGCAATAGGTATAAGTGCAAGTGTAATATTTACCGTACCAATGGTAATGTAATTACCTAATAGCTGTAATACAACTACTAATGCAGTTAGTATTGAAATACCAACTAAACGCTTAATCATAATACTGTTTTTCATATTAATTTTTCCTTTCTTTTTAGGCCTCTATGGGTCCCATAAGCGCATATATTATATGTCTTTTTATTTAAAAAAACAAGGAAAAATTTACCTTAACAATAGAAAAAGCATCAAAAAGATGCTTTTAAACTATTTCAATATCATTAGATTTTATAGAAATTTCAATGTCATTAATTACTAAATGTAGTTTATCATTAAAATAAATATTATTTAAATAATATGGCATTTTAATTGAGCCATTGAAGACTATGTCTTTAAAAATGAATGTTTTTACTTGGCTTAAATCAATTTCAGGTCTATAGCCATTAGCTATTAATTCAATATAAGCATTCATTTCAACTTTTAAGAATAAATTATTATCTTTTATTTTTAAATCTAATATTTTAAAATCTTCTTTATTATAGCTTTCAAAAAAGAATTTTGTTGTCATATTTTTAATCCTTTAGCATTTTCCAATCAATTTCTGGATTTGAATCTAAATTTAAAAATAAATTCTTAATAGGGTCATTAGTTTTATAAATAGCTCTAACAAATAATTCAGCTACTCTAATAGCGCCCTCATAAACTAAATGAGAATGATCATCCATTCCATCTATATAGGTTGAATATTTATTTGCTGGAAAAATCATATGAAATTTCTTTGTGGCTTCTTCTCCTAATTTTGTATATAAATCAATTGTAAGCTGATTCATATCAATACAGGTATATCCATTTTCTTTACAAAAATCAAGCATAGCTTGTGGATATAACCCATGAGAATTAATGCATTTACCTTCGCTAAATTTATGTCTAGTAATGGATGTAGCATAAACAATATTACCACCATGTGATAAAACCTCATCATGAAAATATGCTAAATTTTTTTGATATTCTCCATATGGTTCGGTATATCTATTAGGATCATTTATTTTTTCGTCATTATGTCCAAATTGACAAATAACAAAATCTCCCTTTTCCATTTCATTCAAAATTCTTTGAAATCTACCTTCAGCAATAAAGCTTTTAGTACTTCTTCCATTTTCGGCGTAATCAATTACTCTTACACCTTCATTTACAAATAATTCAACAACTTGACCCCAACCTGTTTGTGGATAGGTTAGAATATTATTATATTTCATTGTTGAATCACCCATCATAAATATCTTCATAAATACCCTCCTAAAAAAAAATAAGGGAGCGATGCTCCCTATATCTTACTTATATTTTTTTCTTGCTTCTTGACGCTTTTGCTTACGTACATCGCTAGGCTTCAAATAATATTGACGTTTCTTCGCCTCTTGAAGGTTACCAGATCTAGACACATCACGTTTGAATCTACGTAAAACGTCTTCGATACTCTCTTTTTCACGTACAACAATCTTTGGCATAACTAAGCCTCCTTCCAAGGACGAATTCCTTAGACATTATAGCAAATGAATAAAAAATTGTAAAGTATTTTTTTATGTTTTTTCCATTTTTAACAAATTTTTTTTAAACATAAGCCAAAAAACAATTATTATCCTATTATTTTTCCAAATAATTTATCATTTTTTAAATCAACAATTTCTACATTAACTTGTTTTCTTAATAAATTTTTATCTAAAGGTAAATGAACATTTAAAAAATTTGAGGTATGACCAATCATTAAATTATCCTTTAATTCCTGTTCAATAATCACATCAAGTCTTTTACCAATTTGAGACTTATAATACTTTTCTTCTAGACTATCTGATAATTCTATTAATCTTTTAGTTCTTTCTTTTTTGATATTATCCTTCACTTGAGGCATTAGTGCTGCCTTAGTTCCCTTTCTTACTGAATAAGGGAAAACATGAAGCTTAGTAAAACCTATTTCCTTACAAAATTCCATTGTTTCAATAAAATCTTCTTCTTCCTCATAAGGAAAGCCAACTATAACATCTGTAGTTAAGGAAATATCAGGTCTAGCATTTTTAATTTTATTTACTTTATTAAGAAAATATGCTTTATCATAACGTCTTTCCATTTTTGATAATATCTTATCAGAACCTGATTGAAGTGGTAAATGTAAATGATTAGCTAATATTTTATTATTTCTCATAAGCTCAATAAAATCATCATCAACCTCATTTATTTCTATAGAAGATAATCTTAATCTTTTTAATAAAGGAACCTCTTCTAATATTCTTTTAACAAGCTTAGATAAATTAGTATCATTATCCATATATCTTCCTGTATGAATTCCCGATAATACTACCTCAATATAACCCATTTCAGTAACTCTTTTTAATTCAGATATTACATCATCTGCGCATTTACATCTTACTGGACCTCTAGCATAAGGAATAATACAATAGGTACAAAAATTTTCACATCCATCTTCAATCTTTACAAACGCTCTAGTGTGATCATATGTAGTGACCTCAAGCTTTTCATATTCATGAGTTTCTAATATATCTAATATATTTATATATTTTTCTTTCACTTCTCTATCTAACATTTTTTCTATTTGTGATACTACATCCTTTTTATTGCCATTTCCAACTAAAATATCAACACCTTCAATAGTCTTTGCCTCTGGATTTGTTTGAGAATAGCAGCCCATTACGCAAATAATTGCCTCTGGATTCATATTAATACATTTATGAATCATCTTTCTACTTTTCGCATCAGCCATATTAGTAACAGAACAGGTGTTTATTATATAAACATCACATTTCTCGTTTGCATCTGTTATACTAAAACCTCTTTCTATTAATTCATTTTTTAAAGCATTAGATTCATAAATATTTACCTTACAGCCTAAGGTAATAAAACCAACCTGTCTCATTTTTTTAACTCCATTTCATAGCTAATAGCACTTAAACAATAAAATACTGCTGTTTCTGTTCTTAATATTCTAGGTCCTAAGCTTGCTGGTATAAAGCCAATTGATTTTAAATAATTTAGCTCGCTATCATCTATGCCACCTTCAGGACCAATAACTATCGCAACTCTATCATTTGTTTTTAGATTAGAAACTATACCTTTAAAATTTGTTAATTCATTATTTTTGGCATTTTCTTCATAGCATAATATTTTATAATTATATGAAGAAAAATCTATTTTTTTAAGATCTATAATATCATCTACTAATGGTACTATATCTCTATTACTTTGTTCTGCAGCTTCCTTTGCAATTTTATTAAATCTAGCTAATTTAGGTTCCTTCTTTTTAGGATCAAGTTTAAATACTGATCGTTTCATTAATGTAGGAGTAAAAAGACTAGCACCTAATTCAGTACCATGTTTTATTATTTCTTCTATTTTATCAGCCTTTGGATATCCCTGAAAAATAGATACAAAAACCGGCAACTCAACATTGCCGATTTTCTCTTCTATAATTTCAAAGGATACCTCATTACTAGAAATAGTTTTTAAGCTAACTAAATAGGTTTTTTCTCCATCACTGACTAATACTCTATCATTAGTTTTAAAACGCATTACATTGGAAATATGATGACAATCATCACCAAAAATTGTATGATTTTCTAAATCATTTTTTGTAATGAAGTATTTCTGCATATTAGTTTTCCTTATATTTATCTAATTTAATTTTAGCTAAAACTAAAACAAATGATGAGATTACTACTCCAACAAAATATGTACCAGCATAGAATAATGCTAATGCTAAAGAAGTAAAGAAATCTTGTCCGGAAGATAGATAAGAAACAAAATTAAAGATAAAAGTATATAAGAAAAATGCAACACCAACTATATATAATACAAAGCCAGCATTATATAAATAAAATAAAGGATTCTTTAAATTATTCTTTGCAGCCTTACATACCATTTCATAGGTTTCATTATCCATAGTCTCTGTTGTGATTACATCATAAGCATATGGCTTAAGATCCTTTCTTTCATCAACATCACCCTTATTATTTTCAACAAGTGGTAATACAAAAACTAATTCCATAGTTTCTAAATCTCTATATAAATTATATACCTTCTTATATTTTTTCTCATAATCTACCTTTTCAAGCTTTGAAAAATCGACATTTGGCTTTTTCTCTTGCTTAAAACATCCAAATTTAATTAAGGAAGTTGCTTTCTCATAATCTAATCTAGCACGCTCAAAGCCTAATAGCTTTTCATATTCTTTTTTTTCCTTTGTATCAGGAATATAATTATTTTCAGTTTCAATTTCTTCTAAACCATCAAATTGATTTTGTTCCATATAAATAATCCTCCTAAAAAAATACTAAAATTATTATATCAATTTTACAGTTCATATTCAAGATAAATAGAAAAAAAGGCTAAATATAAAAATATTTAACCTAAAATTCATTCTATTTAAATAAATTTTTAAATTTTTCCCAAGGAGATTTTTTCTCGTTTTTTTCACATTGTCCTAATTTTGTAATTAATTCCTTTTCTTCTTGTGTAAGATTTGTAGGGACTACTACATTACAAATAACGATTTGATCACCACGTTGCACACCACCCTTAGGATTCTTTGTACCTCTACCGCGCATCCTAAGTTTAGTACCAGGTTGAATACCAGCAGGAATTTTGAGTGATACATTTCCATCAATTGTAGGTACTTCAATAGTATCTCCTAAAGCAGCTTGAGTATAGCTTAAAGGTATTGCAAGAATAATATCAAGTCCATCGCGTTTGAAGTTTTGATGTTCACCAACATTAAAGGTTATATATAAATCTCCATTAGGTCCACCATTTAATCCAGCTTCACCATAGCCTTCCATTCTTAAGGTCATACCATTTTGCATGCCTGCTGGAATACTAACCTCAACATCTTTTGTCTTACGAACTCGGCCCTTACCACCACATTCGCTACATTTTTTAGTGATAATTTTACCTTTACCACCACAATCTGGGCAGGTTGTTTCTACATTTGTATATCCAAAAATTGTTTGTTGACGCATAATAACACGTCCACGACCATTACACTTTGAGCAGGTACGAACATCATTTTTAGAGTCAGCCCCTGTTCCACCACAATGAATACATTCCTCATCAACTGTTAATCTAATTTTCTTTTTACAACCATAAACAGCTTCATCAAAGCTAATATTCATTTGCTTTTCAATATCGTTTCCTTGTCTTGGTGAATTTCCGCTTGAACGTCTTGCACCACCACCAAAGAATTGATTGATTATATCATCAAAACCACCAAAGCCTGATGCGCCACCAAAACCACCAAAGCCTGAAGCTCCTCCACCAAAGCCTTGAGTAGGGTCATCAAAGCCAAATTGGTCATATCTTGCCTTTTTTTGTTCATCAGATAAGGTGTCATAAGCCTCATTGATTTCTTTAAATTTTTCTTCAGCGCCAGGTTCTTTGTTTACATCTGGATGATATTTTTTTGCAAGAGAACGATATGCTTTCTTAATTTCCTCTTGAGAAGCGCCTTTTTGCAAACCAAGCACCTCATAATAATCTCTTTTAGCCATAATCACACCCCATTTTTATTCAGTAATGAAGGGCCCTTTATGAGCCCTTCTTGTAATATAAATCACTTTTAATTATTGAACATCAGAAAAATCAGCGTCTACAGTACCATCACCATTAGCACCACTAGTACCGTTATTACCGCCATTAGCCTCTTGAGCTTGTTGATATGCCTTTACAGCAATTCCTTGAGCTACCTTTTCAAGTTCTTCCTTCTTAGTACGAACAGTAGCTAGATCATTTGCTTTTAAAGCCTTTTCTAGTTCATCGCATAATGTTTCTGCTTGAGTCTTTTCAGCCTCATCAACATTCTTAATTTCACTTAATGCTTTCTTAGTTTGGAAGATTAATTGATTAGATTCATTTACTAAATCAGCCTCTTCCTTACGCTTCTTATCAGCCTCAGCATTTTCTTCTGCTTCCTTAACCATTCTTTCAATTTCAGCATCACTTAAGCCTGATCCATTTTGAATAGTGATCTTTTGTTCCTTACCAGTGCCTAAATCCTTAGCTGAAACATTAACAATACCGTTAGCATCGATATCAAACTTAACCTCAATTTGAGGAACACCACGTGGAGCTGCTGGAATATCAGATAATTGGAAACGACCTAATGTCTTATTATCTGCTGCCATAGGACGCTCACCTTGTAATACATGAATATCAACTGCTGGTTGATTATCAGCTGCAGTAGAGAATACTTGGCTCTTTGAACATGGAATAGTTGTATTTCTTTGAATCATAACAGTAAATACACCACCAAGAGTTTCAATACCTAATGATAATGGTGTAACATCTAGTAATAATACATCCTTAACATCACCTGTTAATACACCACCTTGAATAGCAGCACCCATAGCTACAACCTCATCAGGGTTAACACTCTTATTAGGTTCTTTTCCTAATTCTCTCTTAACAAGCTCTTGAACAGCTGGAATACGAGTAGAACCACCAACTAATAGTACTTGGTCTAAATCCTTTGGAGTAAGCTTTGCATCCTTTAATGCTCTACGAACTGGTCCTAAACAACGATCAACTAAATGATGAGTTAATTCATCGAACTTAGCACGAGTAAGTGTACGATTTAAATGTAGTGGACCTGCAGTTGGGCTCATTGAAATAAATGGTAAAGAAATTTCTACAGATGTAACACCTGATAAATCCTTCTTAGCCTTTTCAGCTGCATCCTTTAATCTTTGTAATGCCATCTTATCATTAGATAGATCAACTCCAGATTCCTTCTTAAATTCAGCTACTAACCAATCCATAATAACCTTATCAAAGTCATCGCCACCTAATACATTATCTCCTGCAGTAGCTAATACTTCGAAAGTACCATCAGCTAAAGATAGAATAGATACATCGAATGTACCACCACCAAGGTCAAATACTAATACAGTTTGTTCTTTATCAGTCTTATCAATACCATAAGCTAATGCTGCAGCAGTAGGCTCATTGATGATACGTAATACATCAAGACCTGCAATCTTACCTGCATCTTTAGTAGCCTGACGTTGAGCATCGTTAAAATATGCTGGTACAGTAATAACAGCCTTATCAACAGTTTCACCTAAATATGCTTCTGCAGTCTTCTTTAAATTTTGAAGAATCATAGCAGAAATTTCTTGTGGAGTATATTTCTTACCATTAATATCTACACGGTAATTATTATCTCCCATATGTCTTTTAATTGATGATACAGTATTAGGATTAGTAATAGCTTGTCGCTTTGCAACATCACCAACCTGAATTTCATCACCCTTAAATGCAACTACTGATGGAGTAGTACGTACTCCCTCTGCGTTAGGAATAACCTTAGCTTCACTACCCTCCATAACGCAAACACATGAATTTGTAGTACCTAAATCGATACCAATAACCTTATTTGATGCCATAATTAATTTTCCTCTTTCTTTTCAATATTTTTCTTATTTACAACAACCATTGCTGGTCTTAATACTCTGTCTTTATACATATATCCTTCTTGCATAACATTTAAAACAATATCTTCTTCCTTTTCAGGATCTTCTTTTGTTTCAACTGCTTGCATAAAGGCAGGGTCAAATTTTTCTCCTAACGCCTTGACTGGAGCTAATCCCTCACTCTTCAAAATATCAACTAATTGATTTGCAATCATCTTAAATCCAATTTGATAATTTTGAACTTCAGGATTACTTGCAGGCATATCTAATATCTTCACAAGCATATCTATTGGATTAATTAATTCTCCAACAACTTTTTGAGAAGCATATTTACGATCTTTAATAGATTCTTCTTTAAGTCTTCGTTTAGTATTTTCAACTTCTGCTAGACATTTTAAATATTCATTACGAAGTTTTTGATTATCCTCCTCAAGCTTTTTAATATCTTCTAAATATTTTTTTTCAAGCTTTTCAAATTTTTCTTTTTCTTTATTTTTCTTTTCTTTTTTAGTATCTTCTTTTTTTACTTCTTCTTTTATAGAATCTTCAGTATTAGACTCTTGAGTTTCTTCTACTGTAGTTTCCTTTTTTAATTCTTCTTTTATTTCGTCTGCCAATTAAAACACCTACCTACCATTTATTTTTTGCATACTCTTAGCTACATATTCAAGTAAAGGAATAACTCCACGATAATTCATACGAGTTGGTCCAACTAAAAGTATTGATCCATATTCATTATCATTTATATAATAAGGAATAGTAATAATAGTACAACTTTCTAATCCATCACATAAATTTTCCTTACCTATATGAATCTTAAGTCCACCATCTTGATTTTGTATAAATGATTTCATTGCCTCACTATCAACAGCCTTCAAAATCTTTTGCATAATTTCATGATTTTGAAATTCTGGTTGATTAAATAATCTAGATAATCCAGAATCTACAGTTTCCTTATCAAGAAATCTTGTAAATGCCTTAATCATAAAGTTTAAAATATCATCTTGAAAATCAACCATTTGTCTAATGCGAGGCTTTGCTGCTTCCTTAGATAATATATCTCTTATTTCATAAACTGAATGACCATACATTGCTGTATCAAACATTGATATTATACGCATTAAATCATCCATTTTATACCCTCTAGGAATAGTAATCTTTTGAGATTCTACAACACCAGTTGAGGTTACAATCAATAATACTGCTTCATCATCACTTAATGGAACAATTTCAAGCTTATATACATACGCAAAATCATTTGCCGATGCAACAAAAGATGTATAATATCCTGTAAGCTCACTAATGAATGATGCAAGCTTCTTATTTATATTCTCTTTAGTATTATAAGGATTATCAAATATTTCATCAATATATTTAAAATATTCAGTAACATCATCATCACGAATAATTAGATGGTCAACATAATATCTGTATCCTCTTTCAGAAGGTACTCTACCTGATGAGGTATGAGTCTTCTTTAAAAATCCTTCTTCTTCAAGATGTTGCATTTCATATCTTAAGGTTGCAGATGAAAAGGTTAAATATGGTTTTTCTGTTAATGATTTAGAACCGACTGGCTCATTAGTAGTAACATACTCTTCGATTATTGCCTTTAATATTAATTTTTGTCTATCAGTAAGCATTTAATCACCTCTTCATCTAGCACTCGTTTCTCTCAAGTGCAATTATATTATATCACATCTTTTGGCACTGTCAACAAAAAAGTGCTAAAAATATAAAAAGACCTAAATAGGTCTTTATATTTTATAAGTCTTGTAAGAATGGATTATGCTTCTTTTCATATCCAATGGTAGTAATGTCATTATGGCCTGGATATAATAATACTGAATCATCATATCTATCAAATAGTTTTTTAATAGATTCTTTTAGAGCAACTAAATTACCACCAGGAAAATCAGTTCTTCCTATAGACATATTAAAGATTGTATCTCCACAAAATAAGTCTCCATTTATTTCATAGACCATACCACCCTTAGAATGACCTGGAGTAGAGATACATTTAATTTTAAAATCAGATATCTCTATAATGTCATTATCACTAACAGTCTTTACTGATAATTCATTAGGATTATAGCTTCTTTCAAAACCAAAAGTATCATATAAAGAATCATTCGAATCATATATCATATTTTTATCATTTACTCCTATATAAATATCTATATCTTTAAAATATCCAATACCATCTATATGATCAAAATGACCATGAGTTAAAAATATTGCCTTAACAGAATATTTACTAATAATTTTTTTATAGTTATTTAAAAAATTTTGACCTGGATCTATTACAATACATTCATTTTTATTATTTGATATTACATAACAATTTGAAAATACATATCCACAGCATAGTGATTCAACCATTTTTTCCTCCCTTAAAATATAAAAAAAGGTTTTTTCAAACCTTTAATTATCTCAAATATTACTTCTTTTCTTTATGTGTAGTGTGCTTACGGCAATGAGGACAATATTTTTTAATCTCCATTCTTTCAGGAGTAGTCTTCTTGTTCTTGTCTGTATAATAATTTTCGTTCTTGCACTCTGAACAAATTAGTTTAACTAAATCACGCATTTCTTTTTCCCTCCAGACCTAAAGATTTTTCCTAAGATATTATAACAAAATATATTTTTAAATGCAACATTAATTTTATTATTTTTATTAAAATATGACATTTTTTGGTGTATAATAAAACTAAAGGAGCATATTATATTTAAAATTTATAATAATATGAATAAAATTATGTATACAAGAAACCAAACAAGAGTAGTTAAAGTAGGAAATCTAAATTTGGGTGGAAATAACCCTATACTTATTCAAAGTATGACTAATACTAAAACAAAAGATGTTGATGCTACAGTAAATCAAATACTAGATTTAGAAAAATTAGGCTGTGATATTATTAGAGTTGCTGTATTAGATAAAGAGGATGCTTATTCTATTTCAAAAATAAAATCAAGAATTAATATCCCATTAGTAGCTGATATTCATTTTGATCCTGAACTTGCGATTATCGCAATAAAGGAGGGTGTTGATAAAATTAGGTTGAATCCTGGTAATATTAATAATAAAGATAAAATAATTGAAATAGTTGAACTATGTAAAAATAAAAATATTCCTATTAGAATTGGAGTTAATTCAGGTTCTTTACCTAAAGGTATGGAATTAAATGCATCTAATATGATATTAGCAGCAAAATCTCATATTGATATTTTAGAGGAATTAAATTTTCATGATATTGTATTATCTATAAAGGCTTCTAATATAGATTTAGCATTAGAGGCTTATAAGCTTGCCTCAGAAACATTTTCATATCCACTTCATGTTGGAATAACAGAAGCTGGTACTAGTTTCAAGGGTCTAATAACTTCTTCTATTGGTCTATCTAAAATATTATCACTAAATATAGGAAATACTATAAGAGTATCTTTAACAGATGATCCAAGAATGGAGGTTAAAGCTGCAAAAGAAATATTAAAAGAATTACATTTAAAAGATAATGTACCTACTATCACCTCATGCCCAACCTGTGGAAGAACTCAAATTGATTTAATACCAATTGCTAAAAGGGTTGAAGAATATCTATATACAGTAAACAAAAATATTCATGTTGCTGTTATGGGATGCATTGTTAATGGTCCTGGAGAGGCTAAAGAAGCAGATTTAGGTATTGCAGGAGGAAAAGGTGAGGCTTTAATATTTAAGCATGGAGTACCTATAAGAAAAATCAAAGAGGAAGAAATTTTTGAAGAATTAAAAAAAGAAATTGATAGCTTCTAACTATCAATTTCAATATTTAAGCAATGAGATGTTTTATTTCATTGCTTTTTTTCATTAAAAATTTCTTCAAGAGTTAAATTATTATAGTGTAATAATATACCTATAATTCTTGCTACAGTAACTAATAAATCCATTTCTGAATTTTGCCAAATTCTTCCAGAGTTGCACATATCTACTCTTAAATATCCATAAGACTTATCATTATATTCAATCTTTGCAATGAATATTGAAGCAATCTTTTGTGTTTTTAATATGTTATTTAGTTGTTGATTATTTCTTAATATATTCCTTCTATGATTAACATACATAAAATTACTATCAATCAATCCATCAATAAAATATTTATCTTCTATTACAAAAAAATCTTTTCCAGATGATAGAGGATGAATTATTGATTCTAATATTTTTTCATTATTTTGAATACAAATGTTATGATACATATAATTTGTAGAAAAATATAATAAAATATCATGTATATTTTCTTTTAAATTATGATTCGAATTAGTTAATATTTCAAATACCTTATTATGAATATGCATTGAACTATATATTGATTCATTTTCTGTTTTTAAAATTACATTTGCGTGTTTAGCAGCAAGATAAATTATAAAGCAATTTCTACCCTTCATTTTACCTCTATATAAAGCCTTATCTGCAGTAGAAATAATATCTTCATATGACTCGCCATCAATAGGGTATCTAGAAATTCCTGAAGTTAAGGTAATACATAATTCATCCATGTTTTCAAATTCAAGCTTTGATATTTCTTTATTTAACTTATGAAATACTTCCCATACATCATTGTATTCTGTAATCTCTTCAAAAATTATCATAAATTCATCGCCACCATAACGCCCAACAATGCCTTTTTTTCCAATGGAATCCTCATTTTTTTTAGCAAATATAGTTAGTACTTCATCTCCTTTCATATGCCCATAATTATCATTTACTTGTTTAAAATTATCTATATCACATAAGCATAACGAAAAAGGTATATTTTTTTGTAATAGATAATTAAGATATGATAAAATCATTTCACGAGATAATACATTTGTTAAACTATCTGCTGCATATTGCAAATCAAAATTCTTAAAAAAATCAATATCTTTCATTTTTTCGATATTCATATTTTCACCTCAAACGCTTTCATCAATTATATTTTATTATTCCTTATGTATGCGTATAATATGCGACGCATAAATAATAAAACCCTAATATTTCTTTTTGTGCTGCCTTAGAAAATACTAGTGACCACAAATTTTAACCACCCTA
>JBGVLG010000113.1:0-1893 GCA_045124155.1 Anaeroplasma sp. | reverse complement strand
TTTAAAGAGAAAATAGAAAAACATTTCTTAAACAGATTGACTAAATTACATCTTCCGTATAAAATACGTTTGATGAGTTTAAATTTGTTGTTGTTGCCTTCAACAAATCCAGAACTTTCATTAAAAGATATCGCTGCTTTGATCGGGGTGATATCTTTTTTTATGCTTTTAATAAATCCTTGAATACCACTTTTAACATTTTCGATATTATCGTCAATTTCTAAAATATCACCAGTTTCAGGATTTATATTTTCTTTTAATTCATATTTATTTATAAACTCATCATATAAAGATTCTTTCTTTTCTTTAAAGATATTATAAAAATCATTATATACATTTATTATTTCGTTGATTATTGGATATTTTTCCTTAATCAATGAAATATATTTCTCAATGTTTTTATCCTTTTTAACTCTATCATTTTTTGTTGTAATAAATTTTAATAAATCATTTCGCTTAATAGTAATTAGTCCTGGTACCTCAATAGATTTTTCAAAAGAACCACGATGTAATATTATGTTGAAATTGTTTTTTAATAGTTGCTTAATAAAATATTCGATTGAGTTTTCAGTTCCTAAGAATCCTTTACTTTTTACATATTCTTTAATTACTATATGGTTTATATTATCTCTCGCCATTTTATAAACTATATTACGATATCCATTTAATTTGCTGTTATTTGTTTCATAGTATTTTGGCTTATCGGGATCAGGAAGATCGATATCACTCATTAAATAATATTTTTTAGCAGTTGGTAAGGCTATATTAAATCTTCTAGAAAGTTCAGCATATAATTCTGTTTTCTTTTTAAAATTATGGGTAGAGGCATATTCTTTCAAATCCAAAATTAACTTTATTTTTTTTTACGATTCTCAGCTTGTTTTTTATGACGTTTAGAATTTGAATCTGAACTTTTGTCATAAAACCTGATTATATTACCTTCATCATCAACTGGCGGAGTATCGTCATAATCAAGCTTATCTAATATTTCTTTATCAACTTTTTCTTTTACAAATTGATTATTCGGCTTATTATCTAATATCTTATCATCCAAAATATTTATTTCTTCTGGAATCTCGCGTTTAAATATTTCTTTAAATCTATCAACTAAATTTTGAAATAAATGAAATCTATCCGCTATTTGTATTGCCTCTGGTAGTATTGCTGATATTGCATTTGCGTATGCTGTTGCTCTATCACGTGCTACCATTCTTATTTTCTTATGATTCTTAAGCCATTCTTTTAAGGTTTCTCCATCTCTACCATCAAGAAGTGCTAGCATACTATGATCTTTCATATCATATACGACTGTTGCGTATTTCATACCTTTTCTAATTGAAACATCATCAATACCAACACTTTCAATGTCTACATTATCTGATACTTCAATATTTTGGTATAATCTTCTAACTGTGTCATTGCTGACGTTTATTCCAATTAATTTTAATATCTTACTAGTTGTTTCATCAGATAAAAATAAGGATATAGCGAATATTAAACATTTGAGTTCATATGTAAACTTTTGTTTAGGTCCGCAGTATTTAATATCTTGCCTAAATATCTTTGTTGGACAATCATTATTTAAACACTCAAATTTATACAAATTAACATTGATATATGTTGGTTTTAAATTAAAAGGAATAAATTGTATTGTCCTCGTATATGTTGCGTGAAGCTTATTACTGATAGCACCACAAGTAGGGCATGCACATTTTAGTATCATAGATTTTAAATAATAAATATTCTTATCTTCAAATTCTTTATAATCATACACCTTAAAATCATTACCAAATATATTGTTATTAACATTAAAAATGTCATATTTTTTAAATCCCATATTATCAACTCTTTTCAATATGATTATATCACAAATACCCGATTATGAGAACAATG
>JBGVLG010000112.1:0-23646 GCA_045124155.1 Anaeroplasma sp. | reverse complement strand
GACCGGGACTGGTCAACCCTTTGGCTTACTATCTTAGGTAGTTTGTGTTCAATATAAATGTAGCGCCGTATACGAGACCCGTACGTACGGTGCAATGGGAGGGGCAAAGAATTATTTTCTTTCCTCTACCCTATTATATAAGTGTTGTTAGTAATTATATATTGTTAATGATAAAAAAATAGATTAAATTAGTGAATAAAATTAATTAGATTTTTTAAAATACTACAAATTTGTAGTTTTATGTGATAAAATAGTATAAGTGCTTTTATGCACAAATAATATAAATTATTTATTAATAGTTAAATTTTATTTAGCATTAGAATATTTATAGGAAGGAGAGTATTATTAGTTTATACTTATATAAATTAATAATTGGTATTTTTATGAGTGAATATAATCATTTAGAAATTGAAAAGAAATGGCAAAAGTATTGGGAGGAAAACCATACCTTTAAAACAGATGTATGGGATTTTTCTAAACCTAAGTTTTATGCTTTAGATATGTTTCCTTATCCATCAGGAGTAGGACTTCATGCTGGACACCCTGAAGGATATACTGCAACAGATATCGTATCAAGAATGAAAAGAATGCAGGGCTACAATGTATTACATCCAATGGGCTATGATTCATTTGGTCTTCCTGCAGAACAATATGCTATTCAAACTGGAAATCATCCTGAGGGTTTTACAAAGAAAAATATTGAGACCTTTACTAAGCAATTAAAGGAATTAGGCTTTGATTATGATTGGAATAAATGTATTGCTACAAGTGATCCTGATTATTATCATTGGACTCAATGGATATTTAAGAATCTATATTTAGATGGTTATGCTAAATATATTGATATGCCAGTTAATTGGTGTGAGGAATTAGGAACAGTATTATCAAATGATGAGGTTATTGATGGTAAGAGTGAGCGTGGAGGCTACCCTGTTGTTAGAAAAAATATGAAGCAATGGGTAATTGACCAGCCTGCATTTGCTGAGGATTTATTGAAGGGCTTAGATGAGATTGATTGGCCAGCATCAACTAAGGAAATGCAAAGAAATTGGATTGGAAAATCAACTGGTGTTGAGGTTGATTTTAAAATAGTTGGTGGTGGAGAATTCTCTATTTATACAACCTGTATTGAAACTATCTATGGTATTACATTTATGGTTTTAGCACCAGATGGAAAGATTGTTGAGAGCTTAATGCCTCGTATTGAAAATAAAGAAGAGGTAAAGAAATATATTGATGAAACTCTAAAGAAGAATGACCTTGATAGAACTGAGCTTAATAAAACTAAGAGTGGTTGTATTCTTAAGGGACTTTACGCTATTAACCCAGTAAATGGTAAGGAAGTACCATTATTTATTGGAGATTTCGTTTTAGCAAGCTATGGTACTGGTGCTGTAATGGCAGTACCTAGCCATGATCAAAGAGATTTTGAATATGCAATAGCTCATAATATTCCTATGATTCAAGTTATTGATGGAAAAGATGTTAGTGAGCATGCCTTTGAAAAGGATGAATACTTACAGGGTGATTATACCTTAATTAATTCTATGGAATTTACAGGTAAATCAGTTATGGAAGCTAAAGAGGGCATTACTTTAAAGCTTGAGGCTATGGGTGTGGCTAGAAGAAAAGCTAATTATCGCTTCCGTGAATGGATTTTTGCTCGTCAAAGATACTGGGGTGAGCCAGTACCTGTAGTACATTGTGATGATGGTAGTGTTTATACTTTACCTGATGAAGAATTGCCACTAGTTTTACCAGAACTAGATGATTATAAGGGTAAAAATGGTAAGGCTCCACTTGAAAATGCGACAAGTTGGAAGGAATATAATCAAAATGGCGTACATGGTAAACGTGAAACCTCTACTATGCCAGGTTCAGCAGGCTCTAGCTGGTATTATTTAAGATATATCGATCCACATAATAATAATGAGCTTGCGAATAAAGAATTATTAAAGCACTGGATGCCAGTTGATTTATATATTGGTGGACCAGAACATGCAGTAGGACATTTATTATATGCCCGTATTTGGAATAAATATTTATATAATAAGGGAATTTCTCCTGTTAGTGAGCCATTTAAGAAGCTTGTTCATCAAGGAATGATTTTGGGAGCTAATGGTATTAAAATGGGTAAAAGATTCCCTGAATATGTAGTTAATCCTTCAACTATTGTTAAAGATTATGGTGCTGATACTTTAAGATTATATGAGATGTTTATGGGACCACTTGAGGCATCAAAGCCATGGAGTCAATCTGGTGTTGAGGGTGCTAGACGTTTTATTGAAAGAGTATATCGTTTAGTTACTGATAGTGAATATACAAAAAGATTTACTGATGATTATAATAATTCATTAGAAAAAATTTATCATCAAACTGTTAAAAAGGTTACAGAAGATTTTGAAAATTTAAGCTTCAATACTGGTATTTCACAATTAATGGTATTTGTTAATGAGGCTTATAAAACAGAAGTTATTTACAAAGGCTTTATTGAAGGCTTAGTACAATTATTATCACCAGTTACACCTCATGTATGTGAGGAATTGTGGCAAATTCTAGGACATAATGATACTATTGCTTATTCTAAATGGCCAACATATGATGAGTCATTAACTAAGGAAAATAATGTAACCTATGCAGTATCTGTAAATGGTAAGCTAAGAGATACTATTTTTGTACCTGTTACAATGTCTAAAGATGAGGTAGAAAAAATGGCATTAGCTAGCGAAAAGATTAAAAAATATACTGAAGGACACAATATTGTAAAAATTATTGTTGTTCCTAATAAGATTGTTAATATAGTTATTAAATAATAATAAATATTAGGAGAAGTTATGAAAAAGGGGCTTGGACTTAGAAATATTAAAACAGCTATTTCAGTTTTAATATGCTTGTTTATATATATATTATTAATATTAATGTTAAAGGCTTTTAATGTTACATCAGTAAATGGAAGCTCAACCTTAACTGGATGGAGTGCGGCTATTCGTATCGCAACAGAATGCTATACCCCATTTTTTGCATGTATAGCTACTGCATATAGTATTTCTACTGATAAGGGAAAAACCTTTGAACAAGCTCGATTAAGAATTATCGCCTCATTAATTGGTGGCTTATTTGGTGTTTTAGTTGTTTGGCTATATACCTGTATTTCAAGAAATGATTGGTGCTTCCAATTTATTTCAGCAACAGGAAACGCAACAGGTGGCTTTACTCCAGATGATTTTGATTTAGCATATGTATTATCATTTATTATACCTATAGTATTAACTGGAATTTCTACAGTAATAGTTATTTGGCTATGTAATATTTTTAAACAAAAGGGTGCTACCTTCGCAGCAGTATTAACTCTTACTGCAGTGATGACCTCCTTAGGTACAAATGCGATTATTTATGGTTTTAATCGTATCGCATCAACTATCATTGGTGTACTTGTAGCCTTAGGAGTTAATAGCTTCCATTTGCCACATAAGTATAAGAATAAGGATTTATTGTTTTGTGTTGGAATTGAGGGAGTTGTAAGTAATGGAGAAAATGAGCTTCCAGGTTTTCCAACCTATAAGCTAAATTCCTTAAATGAAAAGGGCGCAAATTGTACTATCTTTACTACTCGTATTCCTACTACATTTATGGGAATGCTAAAAAATGTGAGAATTTCTAATCCAGTTATCTGTATGAGTGGTGCGGCCTTATATGATACTAAAACTAAAAAATATTTAGATACTGAGCCTATTCCTTATCATATTTCTAAGAAATTAGATGACTATTTTACATCAATAGATGTCTCTCCATTTAAAAACTATATTGATAATGATGTCTTACATATTTATTGTGAAAATGTAGATAATATTGGAGAAGAGCTTTATTTTGAAGGTAAAAAGAATGGACCATATTGTAAAGCAACTATAGGAAAATGCCCTGAAAATAGAGATGTATTATATTATCTTTTAGTTATTCAAAAGGAATTAGTTAATAAAATTGGAGAATATATCAATGAAAATTTTAATGATTCATTATATATTCAAACTTATGATTATTTTGATAATTCAGAAGATTCACAGGGATTAGTATATTTAAAGGTTTATAATAAAAACATCTTAAATTTAAGAGTATTGCATGATTATGCAAATAAAAATAATTTAAGAATAGTAGGCGCTACAACTAATGAATTATCTAATCATTTATTAGATAATAGTGAAATAAAATTAACAACTACCAATTATAATACTAACTCTATTTCTAAAAAGGATTATGAGGGATTATTTAAGGAAATGACAAAAATTTATTATAGTAAAAATGTATCAAGAAGGTAAGGTTTTATATTATGAGTGATATATTAGAAATAAAAGATTTATATGCAAGAGTAGAGGAAAAGGAAATCCTTAAGGGTGTAAATTTAACTATTAAATCTGGTGAGGTTCATGCCATTATGGGACCAAATGGTACTGGAAAATCAACTCTTTCAGCAATTATTATGGGGTCACCTAAATATCAAGTAACATCAGGAGATATTTTATTAAATGGAGAAAGTATTCTAGATAAGCCAGTAGATGAAAGAGCTCGTCTTGGTATTTTTCTTGCCTATCAATATCCAGCTGAGGTACCTGGTGTTACAAATAGTGATTTTATTAGAAACGCAATGAAATCTACAAGTGGTAAAAATCCTTCTTTATTTTCATTTATTAAAGAATTTGATAAGGCTTGTAGTGAACTTAAAATGCCTGATGATTTAGCTCATAGATATTTAAATGAAGGCTTTTCAGGTGGCGAAAAGAAAAGAAATGAAATATTACAAATGAAGATGTTAAAGCCTAAATTTGGTATTTTAGATGAAATTGATTCAGGACTTGATGTTGATGCCCTACGTATTGTTGGAGAAAATGTATATGATATGGTAGGAGATAGTTTTGGCTGTTTATTGATTACTCATTATCAAAGACTTCTTGATTATATAAAACCAAGCTATGTTCATGTTATGATTAATGGAAAAATTGTTCTTACTGGTGGTAAGGAATTAATTACAAAAATTGATAATGATGGTTATGATTGGGTAAAAAAGGAATTAGGTATCGAATTTGATAAAGAAGAAGAAAAGAAGACCCACGCGATACTAGGTTCTTGTGCTCATGCAGGTAGTAAAAAATAATGCAAATAAATAATACAACTCCTATTTCTAGCTTGGGTCTTGCTATAGATGGAAAATATTATTTAAACAATAGTGAATTAATTTATTTAATTGATGATAGTTATGATATTGTTGTTGATGGAAATGTAAAACTAATTGATATTACAGAAAATAAAATTATTAATATTTTAGGAAATAAAAATTCAGTTATTAATTATTTTACCATTTATGGAAATAATGGTACAAAGAATTTCAATATTAAAGGTGAATTAAATTATTTAGAGATTGCGATAAAAGCATCAAAGGAAATAATTAATATATATTTATTAGAGGAAAATGCTCAAGCATTAGCTAAGGTTTTAGCATTAGCTGATGGTATGAATTCTAATTTTATAGAAAATATAGAGCATAAAGCTCCTAATACAATTTCAAATATTACTAATGTTGGCGTTTCAATGAATACCTCTGGTATAATATTTGATACAACTGGTAAGATTGAAAAGGAAATGAAGAACTCAAAATGTTCTCAATTATCTCGTGGAATCGTTATGGATAATGATTCCTATATTACTGCAAAACCAATTCTATTAATTGATGAATTTGATTGTTTTGCAAATCATGGTGCTTCAATTGGAAAAATGAGTGATGAGGATTTATTCTATTTAATGAGTAGAGGCTTATCTAAAAATGATGCTTTCTTATTAATTTTAAAAGGAATAATTAATCCTTTTATCGATTCATTACCTTTTGAAGAATTAAAAAGTGATATTTTAGAAAAAATAACTAATTTGATTGAGAAGTGATAAAAATGGATATTAGTAAAATCCGTAGTGATTTTCAAGTATTTAATGATAATCCTAAGCTATGTTATTTAGATAGCGCTGCAATGGCATTAAAGCCAAAGCCTGTAATTGATGCAATAAATGATTATTATTCTCATTTAGGAGTAAATGTTCATCGAGGTGTATATGGCTTATCATATCAAGCAACTGATAAATATGAGGAAGCCAGAGCTGTTATTGCGAAATTTATTAATGCTGATTTTGAAGAGATAGTATTTACAAGAGGAGCTTCAGCAAGCTTAAATTTAGTAGCTGAAAGCTATGGAATGAATTTTATTAATCCAGGTGATGAAATAATTACCTCAGAGCTTGAACATCATTCCTCTCATATGCCTTGGATGAATATTGCTGAAAAAAAGGGAGCTATAATAAAATATATTCCTTTAAATAAAGAAGGAAGAATTACTATTGAGGCTTTTAAATCAGTTTTATCAGAAAAAACTAAGATGGTTGCCATAACATATGTTTCAAATGTAATGGGCTATATTACTCCACTTAAGGAAATAATTAAATTAGCTCATGAGGTAGGGGCATTAGTTTCTGTTGATGGTGCTCAAGCAGTACCTCATATGAAAGTAGATGTAAAGGCACTTGATTGTGATTTCCTATCATTTTCAGGACATAAGCTATGTGGGCCTACTGGAATTGGAGTTTTATATGGTAAAAAGGAATTATTAAGGAAAATGCCTCCAATTGAATTTGGTGGCGATATGGCTGATACTGTCAAAAAGGATAGTATGACATTTAAGGATATTCCTTATAAATTTGAAACTGGTACTCCAATTATTGCAGGAGTTATTGGATTAGCTAAGGCTTGTGAATATATAGATAATATAGGCTTAAATGAAATTAAAGCCTATGAATATATGCTAAAGGAAGAAGCAATTAAAAAGCTTAAAAAAATAGAAGGAATAACTATTTACAATGAAAATGCAGAAACTGGTATTATTTCATTTAATATTGATGGAGTACATCCGCACGATGCTGCATCAGTATTTGATAAAAATGGAGTATGTATTAGGGCAGGACATCATTGTGCACAGTTAATTACCTCATGGTTAAATACTATTGGTACTGTAAGAGCGTCATTTTACTTTTATAATACCTTAGAGGATGTAGATTTATTCGTTGAAAGTGTTAAGGAAGCTCGTGATTTCTTTAACATGTTTTAGGAGGATTAATTATGGATCTAAAAACATTATATAGAACTGTAATAATGGATAATTATAAAAACCCTAAAAATAAAGGTCTTGTAAAAGGTGATGATTATCATTTTGTTCATTTAAATAATCCATCATGTGGTGATGATATGAATGTAGAATTAAAGGTAGAAAATGGAGTCATTACCGATATTCATCATGATGGACATGGTTGTAGTATTTGTTGTTCAAGTGCTTCAGTAATGAGTGACACCTTAATTGGTCATAATGTGGAAGACGCATTAGCTATTATTAATGATTTTTATGAAATGGTTAAGGGTGAAGAGCCTAAGAATGAGGAAGCCTTAGGTGAAGCTATTGCTTATATGGGAGTTAGAGATTTTCCTGCTCGTATTAAATGTGCAACCCTATCCTGGAAGGCTATTGAAGAGGCTATAAACGAGGTTCAAGATGAAAAAAAATAATGAAGAAATAAATGAAATAGTTGGAGATTATAAATATGGCTTTACAACTGATGCGAAAACTGTTTTAACCTCTGGAAAGGGATTATCAAGAGAAGTTGTAGAGTTTATTTCTAAAGCTAAAAATGAACCTGATTGGATGAGAGAATTCAGACTTAAGGCATATGATGCCTTTCTTAGAATTGAAAATCCAAGCTGGGGACCAGATTTATCTGGTATAGATTTTGATGAATATACTTATTATATAAAATCATCAGAAAAAACTGAAAATTCATGGGAGGAAGTACCTGAGGCAATTAGAGATACCTTTAATAAATTAGGTATCCCTGAGGCTGAAGCTAAATATTTAGCTGGTTCCTCTACTCAATTTGAATCAGAGGTAGTTTATCATAATAATTTAAAGGAATTAGATGATTTAGGTGTAATATTTTGTGATACCGATACAGCAGTAAGATTATATCCAGATTTAGTAAAGGAATATTTTGGAAAAATAGTTCCTTATACTGATAATAAATATGCAGCATTAAATAGTGCAGTATGGAGTGGTGGATCCTTTATTTATGTTCCAAAGGGTGTAAAGCTTTCTAAGCCTGTTCAATCATATTTTAGAATTAATTCTGAAAGAATGGGACAATTTGAAAGAACCTTGATAATTGTTGAGGATGATGCAGATATTCATTATGTTGAAGGTTGTACAGCACCACAATATTCAAAGGATTCCCTACATGCAGCAGTTGTAGAAATATATGTAAAAAAACATGCTCATTGTAGATATTCTACAGTACAAAATTGGAGTAATAATATAGTTAATTTAGTAACTAAGCGTACGTTAGTTGATGATTATGGTCATATGGAATGGATTGATGGTAATGTTGGAGCAGGATTAAATATGAAATATCCAGCATGCGTTTTAAAGGGTAAGCATTCAAAGGGTACTACAGTATCTATAGCCTTCGCATCAACAGGACAATTACAGGATACTGGAGCTAAAATGATTCATTTAGGAGAAAATTCTACCTCTACTATTATATCTAAAAGTATTTGTCGTGGTGGAGGTAAGGTTAATTACCGAGGATTAGTATCATGTGGTAATAAGGCATTAGGTGCTAGAAGCCATGTTGAATGTGATACATTAATTTTAGATAATGAATCTACATCAGATACCATTCCAACAAATACTGGAAAAAATAGTGATATGTATATTGAACATGAGGCAACAGTATCTAAGGTTAATGAAGAACAATTGTTTTATTTGATGAGTAGAGGTCTAACTGAGGCTGAGGCAACTGAAATGATTGTTATGGGATTTATTGAGCCATTTAGTAAAGAATTACCTATGGAATATGCAGTTGAATTAAACAGATTAATTAAGCTTGAAATGGTTGATTCAATAGGATAAAATAAAAGGGAGATTTTTCTCCCTTTTATTAATGGAGGTATAATTATGATTACATCTTTAGAAAATGAAAAAATAAAATATTTAGTTAAGCTTAAAACCTCTAAATATCGTAAAAAAGAACAAAGATTTATTGTTGAGGGTGCACATTTAGTAGATGAAGCAAGAAAAAATAATTTATTAATTGAAGCCTATAGTATTAATGAGCGTGAAGGCTATATTGGAGTAACTAAAGCTATTATGGATAAAATAGCTAATACTGATACAACAGTAACAGAAATAGGCTTATGTAAAATGATAGAAAAAAATGAATTATCTAATAAAATATTAATTCTAGATGGAATACAAGACCCAGGTAATTTAGGTGCTTTAATGAGAAGCAGTAAAGCCTTTGGCTTTGATACAATTGTTTTAGGTGATGGAAGTGTTGATATTTATAACGATAAGGTTATTAGATCAAGCCAAGGAGCTATTTTTAAGCTTAATTTTATAAAAGCAAATTTATTAGATTTTATACCTACTCTTAAGGATTATGATATTTATGGAACAAATGTTATTAATGGTATAAATTTAAAAGAGGTTAAAATTAATGATAAAATGGCTATTGTACTAGGCAATGAAGGTAACGGAATCAGTAAAGAAGTGAATTCATTATTAAATAAAAATATCTATATTCCTATTCATGACACTGAATCACTTAATGTAAGTGTTGCTGGAGGAATAATTATGTATACTTTAGCAAATAAGTAAACAAAACATTTCCTTATATAATATTTATTATTAGAAGCTTTTATTCAAAAATAACCGAGTCAAAAAGAGTCGAATATGAATAAATTTATTGGAAGAAAATTAGAAATAAAGGAAATCAATAATTAATTGAATAATGGAAAATGAGGGAGCATATGTTCCCTCATTCTACCTTATTAATTTAAATGTTTTCCTATTTTTATTAGTGCTAATAATAAATGTAATCACATATACAATTAACAATATTACTATTGTAATTATTTGTTCTAATATGCGTGTTTGAAAAAATTGATCATTAAATCCATTAGATGATATTATATTCCATAAATACATATGTGATATATTAATATCACCATCAGATGCTACAGCTTTAAATACACTTATAAGACTTGGATAATAAAACAAAGAGATTATTATTGAACATGTTAAATAAATATATTGATTATTAAATATTAATCCTAATATAACAAATATAATATAAAATACAAATAATCCCAGATACATCTCAAGTGCTCTTTCTAAGTAAAGAGATAAAATGCTTATCGTTGAATATTCATTGAATGAATATATTAATACGCTAGTATCTGACAAATAAATAAATCCTAATGAAAAGAAAACTAGATATATTAATGTAAAAGCTAGAAATGATATTATAATTTTACCTAAATATAGTTTTCTTTTATTTATTGAATTAGGAAAATGTCTTTCGAAGTTTTCTGCTTTATCTCTAACAAAGATAAAATATATTGAAATTGCAGGAATTATTAAAAGTAAAACAAATGAAATATTTTGAAATAATAATAACTTAGTAGCATTAATATTTTGAGAATTTCTCGATAATTCATTACTATCTAACAGATTGTTTTAAAAGCTAATAATATTTCTTTAAAAAATATAATGAAATTATGCTTAAGTAATTTAAAAAAACATAAAGTAAGACAAATAATTTACATTCTATTGTCATTATTTTCTTTTTTGATTTTAGGTTTTTTATTAAATATATGTTTTACTTCTTTGCCAGATAGATTGATAAAAGCTAATGAAGATAATAATATAATCATATCTAATATTTATGATAATTTTAATGATAATGAATTATTATATTATGATTGCATTAAAGGATATAAAACAGATATTGACTATTCATTTGATTGTTTAAACTATTATGATAATATTTCATTATTAGGATACATAAGTATTGATGACTTCTTAGTTGATAAATATGGTTTTTCTTTAGAAGGTAGATTACCAAATAAAGATGATGAAGTAGTTATAACAAAATATTTATTTGAGATATTAAAAAGAAATAATAAAATTAGTGGTATTGATTCTACTATTCAAATTGGAAAGACAAATTATTTTATCACTGGAATTTTAGATACTAAATCTGATTTTAAAAGATATGAAGTATTAAAAGAAGAACAAAATAATGAATTATATATGGATTACATAAATTATTTATCATGTTCTTTAGATTTGTATTTGTTTGTAAATAATATAGATTTATATATTAATTTTATTGATTATAAATGTAATGTAGTATTTAATCATATTGAAGAAATAGATAAAATTTATAAAGAGGCAAATACAAATTTTATAGTAAATACCAATGGAAAGATAATCCTTCCAATGTATTTTTTTAAAAATTATTATTCTTTAAAGCCTTGTAGTTTTGTAATTGAAGATATATATTGTAATAATTATTATGAGTTGTTTATTAATTTATTAAATAAAGAAAATATAGAAATAAATGATTATTCTAAATACAATTATATTTTAATGAAATATAAGGATGAATATAATTTCCCAATGGATTTTTCTGCTCAAATAGCATCTAATAATAATACTAAAGTAATGAATATAAAAGGATTTTCTATTGATAATAAAATCTATTTAATCGAAAATGAATTTAATCTATTATTAAATAAAAGTGATAAATATAATTCAATATTTATATCTAATGATTTAATATATGATTTTAGTATTAATGGATATGATATAAACACTCCATATACAAAAGAGATTAATACATTTTCAAAAATATTAAATAATAATATTAATATATTTGTTGTGATTTTTGTTTTTTCTTTATTATTTACTTTGCTGCTTATAATTAAAAATAGTATTGAAACAATACAAAATAATAAAAAAAATATAGGAATAATGAAATCCCTTGGAATTAGTTATAAGAGTATATATTGTATTTTTTTGTTAGAGTGTTTAATTAAAAATATTATTATTTTCTTATGTTATATAATTCTTGGTTTTTTAATAATCAATATTATTAATACAAATAGCCTAAGTAATACATATTTAGTTAATATTTTATTAATTGATAAATTCCCAATACTTTCTATATTATTTTCATTAATGTTAATATCTATATTAACTATTTTCATATTAATTAGTAAAATTAAAAGAATTACAATAAAAGATTGTATATATAGAAAATAAAAAAAAGAGGATTTCCTCTTTTTTTAATCTTCTATTAAGTTACCTTCATCATCAAGCCTATATAAAGGAACAGCATCAATTTCCTCTTCTTTATACATTTTATCTGTAAAAAGAATTCCATCTAAATGATCATATTCATGTTGAAATACAATTGCAGGATATCCCTCAAGCTTCATAGATACATGCTTTAGCTTATTAGTTTGATAATCTAATATTTCACCTTTAATTTGTATTTTTAAATGTCTTGGAGTGACTAAACCTTGTGTATCTCTATCAACAGATAAGCATCCCTCACCACCAGGTAAATAAACCATTTCCTTACTTCTTGCAATAATTTGAGGATTAATAAATAGATAATTATATTTTTTTTGTTTTTCGTCTAAGAAATCAACACAGTTTATCGCAAACATTCTTTTATTTACTCCAACCTGAGGAGCGGCAATTCCTACTCCAGGTCTTATTTGATATTTTTCTACTAATTCATCAATGGCAGAAACAACAACATATTCAAATAATCCCTTAGCACAATTTAAATCATTCTTTGTTAAGGGTAGTGCTACTTTTAAGCATTTTTCTCTTAATATTGGATTTCCTTCTTTTGTTATATCCTTTGCTAAATACATAATTATCACCGAAGTGATTATATCACACTAAAGAAAAAAATTCTATTGAAATATAAAAACCAATAACACTTTTCAAAGTTATTGGTCATTTTATTATATATTAAATAAATATTACCAACGTGCTGCGCCTATTATTACAAGAAGAATAAATAATACAAGAATTAATGCATAGCTTGATCCGCTACGTCTATTTGTATTACAGCCACATTGATACATAGGCATACATCCATAATTGCCATATCCATAGCCTGGTGTTTGATAAAACATTATCTCACCTCCTACATTAACTTATGCAGTAGGATTTTATTTTGATAGATAAAATGCCTATTTATCTCCTTTATTATCATCAATTGATAATCCTAAGAATAATTCAATTCGATGTAATCTATTATTTAAATTTCTAAGCTTTCTATTAATTTCTTCTAATTCATAATATATTCTATTTATTTGCATATTTTCATAATAATCAGGATTATATTGACCTTTATTTGATTTAAACATTATTATCACCAAAAAAATATATGATAAAAAATCACAAAATATTCATTTAAACATATAGTAAAATAGGTGTATAGTATGAGTGAGAAATTAGATGAATTTAAAAAATTCGTAAAGGCTCATCCTTTACTTAAAAATGAAGTTCAATCAAAAAGAAAAACATGGCAGGAGTTATATGAAGATTTTGTAATATTAGGAGAATCTGCCTTTGATGAAGAAGAAGTTAAAGTATCTAAGACTAAGGAAACCAAAAAAGAAGCTTCATCTACTGAGGATATGATTAAAACAATTATTGGCTATGTAAAAAAAATAGATCCTGATCAGGTCACTAAAACAGTTACCAGTATTCAAAAGGTATTAGAGCTTTTAGGGGGCCTTAGTGGAGGTACTGCAGGAGCCTTAGCTAAAAAATCTACTGGGGATCCTCTATTTGATAAAAGGTTTGATGAGTGGTATTAATGGATTATATGGAATATTTATATGATCATTTAGATTTATTAATGTATTTAAGATATCATCCAAGATGGTATAAAATATTATATTATGACCCTTCTTTATTTAATGATTTTATTAATGAAGCTAAAGAAATGCTTAAAATAAGAGGAATAGATAAATTAGAAAAAATTAAAAATAATTTTAATTTATTATATAGTCTTGCAGGTATAATTAATAAATAATTATTGCATTAGAATATAAATAATATATAATTAATTCGAGGTAAATATTTTATGAATATAGAACAAATATATTTAAATGAGCTTCTAAAGGAAGAAGATTTTAAAAGATTATTAGATTTGAAAAAAATAATTGATAGAAAATATTCTTCAAAAATAATATCCTTTAAAAATAAAGAGGCTTTATATTTAGAAGCTAAAGAAAATAAATACATGGATGAAGAAAAGGCTAGATTAGAATTTCAAGAAAAAAAGAAGGAATTATATTCATTACCAGAAGTATCAGAATATTTTAAGCTTGAAAGAAAAATTAATGAAATGATTGAAAAGGATTTAAATGAAATAAAAGCCTCTATTTCTAATAAATTATTAGAAACAAAATCAATAAATTTTATATAAAATTAATTTATTTAATCATTTATTTATTGTTATGATAAACAAATGATTTTTTTTATTATTATTTTAAAATGACAATTTTAATTTTTTTTGGAAAAACCGATAATTTCTATAAAAAAAATATTGGAAAAACCGATTTTTAACATTGAAATAGTATTGGAAAAACCGTAATATTGAGGTGACAATATGTTTAAAAGGTTTATGATTTGTTAATATCTAATATGTCTAATAAAGTTAAAAGAGTTATGTTTAAAAAAATTGAAAATAAAAATGATTCAAATTTAGAGAAATACGAGGAAGAGTTTTATTATTTAGTTGCTTCTGGTATCGCTAATCAAACTTATGCTGTAAGTAATCCAGTTTTTCCACTTGATGAATCTACTAGTAAGAATTTGGTTAAATTATATTATAATGACGTAGGAATCTTAACTAATTTATTGTATAAAAATAACATAAAAGCAATTTTAAATTAATTTAGGATCAGTCTATGAAACGGTCTGTGCTATGGAATTAATCGCTTATGGGCATAAATTATTTTATTATTATAGTAAGAAAGTAGGAGAAGTAGTTTTTTTAATTAATGATTATAATAATCTATCTGTTCTTCCGATAGAAATAAAGTCAGGAAAAGACCAAAATAATTTTAGAGCAATTCCAAAATTGGTAGCAGAAAATGGAAATTATAAAATTCCATATGGATATGTATTTGAAAATAAAAATGTTTTTGAATTAAATGATAATCTTATTATCTTACCAATATATCTTATTATGTTTTTATAAAAATATTAGCTGTCAAGAAAAAATACTTGACAGCCTTTATTTTTGTGATATAATACTTTTGAAATAAATAAAAGGAGTGTATTAATATGGTTAAAATTAGATTACAAAGATTTGGTGCACATAAGGCTCCAAAATATCGTATTGTTGCTGCTGACTCAAGATCTCCACGTGATGGTAAGTTCTTAGAGATTTTAGGTACATATAATCCATTAACTGACCCAGCTACAGTTACTGTAGATGCTGAAAAGGTTCAAGCTTGGTTAAAGAATGGTGCTCAACCTACTACTACAGTAAAGAATATTTTAGTTGCTAATAACGTAATTTCTAAGTAAGAGGTGCTACTATGATAAAGTTTGAAGAGTTAATTGCTAGTTTAATTCTTCCTTTAGTAGCCTATCCTCAGGATGTAGAAATTATATGCGTTAACGAGACTGAAGATAATCTTGAGTATCAGGTAAAATTAAATCCAAGTGATTTAGGTCGTGTAATTGGTAAGAATGGTAATATTGCAAAGGCTATTCGTACTGTATTATATGCTGGTGCTTCTAAAGAAGGAAAAAGGATTCACCTAGATATTAATAGTAAAGAGTAAGATTAAGGTATTTATTAATACCTTTTTCTTTTTAACAAAAATACTATTATATTTATGATAATGTGATATAATCATTCTATATTAATTTTTTGAGGTGCTTATGGAAAAGGTAAAGAATATATTTATAAAAATATTTCCATATTTAGTATTATTAATTTTTTCTGTATTTGCATGTTATTTATTATTTATTACTAATGGATATCCTAACGGTGATGATTCAGATTATCATTTTGCAAATATATATGATCAATATCAAGCTTTATTAGAAGGGAATTTTAGTTTAATTTCTCCATATTTAGCTTCTGGTGTAGGTGTAGGAAAAAAACTATTTTATTCTCCTATACCTCATTTAGTTGTAGCATTAATGGGAGTTAATTTAAGTATTTTTAATATTTCGTTATTAACTAGCTTTAAGGTTGTATTATTTTTAAGTGTATATATTTCCGGAATATTTATGTATAGATTTAGTATGCATATTACCAAAGATAGAAAAGTTATTTCTATTATTTGTGCAGCGATATTTATATTTTATCCTTATAGATTATTTGATTATTATTGTAGAATAGCCTATGCTGAAGGATTAGCTATTATGTTTTTACCGTTATTTTATATGGGATTATATGATATTTTAAATAATAAAGAAGAAGAAAGTATGGTTCCATATATTGAAGTTATTTTAGGAGCGGTATTGTTATTCTTAAGTCATAATTTAACAGCATTATATTGTTATATATTTGGTATTATTTATTTATTATTTAATATTAAGAAAGTAATATTATTATTGAAAAATAAAAGAAAAATGATTTATGCATTTTTATCTATTGGCTTAATATTAGGCTTAACATTATTTAATATTGTTACTCAAATGACATTACTTGGTATGGATTTTTATAATGTAAGTGAACCAGTTAGAATGTGGACTAATGTTGAGGCTGTAAAATCAAGGACCTATGATTGTTTTAGTTATTCAGGATTTTTAAATTATGGCTGGCTTACAGGAGGCTTTGGTTATATTTTTTCTAATGATAATTTAACAATGAGCTTAATTTTATTTATAATTTATTCTGGTGTAGCTATCTCATTAGATTTGGGATTATCTAATATTAAAAAGCTTAAGTATTTCCATAGTATTATTTCTTTAACGTTATATTTTTTATTAATTTGCTTAACGATTAATAGATTAGAAATAATTTTAGGAGGAATTATTGTTTTTATATTATATTTAATTATTAATTACTCAAAAGAAGAGGTAAATGGAGAAAAATTAATTACTAATATTGATTTTTGGTATTATATCTTTATTTCAATTATAGTATTAATTATGATAACTCAAGATTATGTTTGGGACATTATGCCTGAATTCTTATTAAAGATTCAATTTCCTTGGAGATTATGGGCTTTTATAGCATTATTTGTATCTATTTTATTTGTATATATATTAAATTCCTTTAAAGAAAAATATGCAAAATATATGATAGCAGTATTAACTGGATTTATTATGATGACTAATCAACCATTACTAGAAAAAAGATTAATCTTACAGGAAACTGAAAATCCAAGCTATCGATATGAAATTACAGATGATGTTTACAATCATTTTATGTCTATTGGAGCTAATTTAGAATATTATCCAAAAAATTTCTATCTAGGGTCTGGATATAATTCTTTATATAATAATTCTTTATATTATAATATTTATCATGAAATATGGTATTCCTTTAATAAAAATCCTTATTCCTTTGAACCAGTATTCTTAGAGGGTGAGGGAAATATTGAGGTGCTAAATAAAAAGGCACCAGTATATGAAATGAATATTAAAGCAGAAAAAGAGTCATTAATTCAACTTCCATTATTATATTATCCTGGATATGAGGTATACGTTAGTAGCTATGTAAATAGTGAATATGTGGAGGTAATTGAAATTGATGGATTAGTTTCCTTTAGAGTTAAACCTGGAGAATATAAGGTTATTACAAATTATCCTGGGACTAATGGTATGAAATTCTCTATGGGAATAAGGTATCTATCTTACTCAGGATTATTTATTTTTATTTGTTATGAGTTTATTATTAATAATAAAAAGAGGATTAATAAAGGAATTTACTTTCATAATTAACAATGTAAATTAATAATAATTAAAATGAAAATTCTATATTGACAATAAGATATTTTTTGAGTATAATACATCTTGCAGTCGCGAGATTGTGTTATATGCCCGAATGGCGGAACTGGCAGACGCGCTAGACTTAGAATCTAGTTCCCATGGAGTGCAGGTTCGATTCCTGTTTCGGGCACCAGTATTGAAAATAATGGTTTGATACAAGTATCAAGCCTTTTTTATTTCTTGATATTAAGGCGGGTCTAGGGATTTATGGAATATAATTACTATTAAAAATATATAATAAAAGGGAGAATCAAATTCTCCCTTTTTTGAACAATGTTATACAATTATTTTTCTCTAGTATCAATAATGTAATCTGCATCAGTAATAGGACAACCAAAACCACTGTCAATACCTACAGTTTTAAAGCCACGTTTTTTTCCTTCAAGTAAATACTTGTTTACATCTTCAAATAATACTATTTCTTCAGGCTTTGCAGTTTTTAATGATTTTAATATTACATCATAAAAATCTGATTTAACTGGGTGTTCTGCATCACAAAAGAAGGAATTTGTTTCATTAAAATGACGATAGAAATCCCACTTGTGCATTAGCTTAAGCGCAACTGCTTTGTTTTGTGCAGATACTAAAAATACTCTAATACCTAATCCTCTATAATCTAATACCTCTTGAATGAATTTAAAAGGCTTAGATTGAGATAAAATAATTTTACAAGCTAATTTAGCTCTTTTCTTTGAGTATTTTTCCTTGTTTTCAATTTTAATGTTATAATCTCTTTCAATTTCCTCTAGGAATACTTCTTCAGGCTTACCTAAATAAGATAGAATATGCTCATGATCAACTTCTATGCCATATTCTTTTTTTAGAATTTGATTATGAGCTACCCAGTGTAATTTTTCAGTATCACCTAAAGTACCATCTAAGTCAAAAATATAACATTTCTTTTCATCAAGAAATTTTTGAAGCTTACTATCCATAATATTTCTCCTTTCTTATTTATTTTTAACAATAGCTCTTTGTAATTTCATTTTACTAATAATTTAATAATATGTCAATCATTATACATTTTTAATTGACTTATAATAAATAATAAAATTGGTATAAAGATAATACCTTATACCAATTTTATTATTTATTTTGATGCTTTTGATTATATTTATACATTATTTGTAATCTATTTAAATTATATCTTAATACAAATGCAGGAATAATATCTAATATTAAATTTATTATTGCACAAGGTAGAGCTACAGTAAGCCACAGTGTAGAGCCATTAGAATACATATTAAAATCAAATAATAATACTAAAAATCCCATTGGAGCCCCAATTAAATGTCCCCACATACCATATATTGCTTCCATTATATATCTTTCAAGATAAAGATTATCCTTTGGATTTTCTATTTTGTTTTTTTGAAAATTAGTAAATTGACCTAAATCAGGAATTAAATGCTTCCATCTTTTCATTCCAAATAAATCATAAATTTTTATTTCTTTTTTAGAAATTTGATATATTTTATTATCCTTATTAATGAATTTTTTAGGAATAAACCATCTTATTATTCCTGCAAATATTCCATCAATCAATATTAATAATATAACAAAATATATAGTTGAAATAATATATGTTAAACTACTAGCAGCCTTAACAAAAAATATATTAATTAATATATCTATTATCATAGATAATATAATAATTATTCCATATAAAATCATATTTAAATCTCCCTTAGTTCATTAATAATTATATAATAATACTTAACATAAGACAATATAATTATTTTTTTAACAAAAAATGCATTTTATATTTATTTTTATAAAATAAAGTGTATAATAAAATCATAATATATGAAGGGGGAAACAAAATGAGCTTTAATAAGTGGTTTGACAAGCAAAGTAGATTAATCCAATTAATACTATTACTTATCCCAATTGTAAACTGGGTAGTTGAAATTTTAGTTAGATTAAGCGCATTACTTACTAATGCTAGTGGAAAGAATATCCTTGGTGTTATTTGTGCTATATTCATTCCATTTTGGGGATGGGTTGACTTAGTTTGCGTACTATTATTTAATCATTTAGCATTCTGTGAATAATCTTTAGAAAGATACTAAGAGAAATCTTGGTATTTTTTTATTTCTTGAATAAATAATTTATTAATATATAATAAATATAAAATAATAATAAGGAATGATTTATATGAATATAACATTTAATAATGTATCATTTAAGTATATAGATAAATATATTTTAAAGAATGCTTCATTTTCAATTACAGATTCTGATAAGATTGGTATTATTGGAGTAAATGGTACTGGTAAAACTACACTATTAAAATTAATATTAGAAATAGAAAAACCATTATCTGGAGAAATAATGAAAACAGGAGGTATCAGAATTAATTATTTACCGCAAGATCCATTATTTCCTTTAGATAAGAGTTTATTAGAAATTGTAATGGAAAAAAATTGTAAAGATTATCCTATTTTAGAATATCAGGCTAAATCTATTTTAAGTAAAATGGGATTCAATGATTATACTATTACTACAAAAAATATGAGTGGAGGTCAATTAAAAAGAATTGCATTAGCCCAGGTATTAGTAACTCCATGTGATATTTTGATACTTGATGAGCCTACAAATCATTTAGATAATGATTTAATAATGTGGTTAGAAAAATATTTGCAAAAATGGAAAAAAGGTTTATTAATGGTTACACATGATAGATACTTTTTACAAAGAGTATGTAATAAAATGATGGAATTAGATTTTGGAAGTATTTATTTATATGATGCTAATTATGAATTGTTTTTAGAATTAAAGGAACAAAGATTAGTTAATGATGCTTTAAGAGAAAAGAAAATAAAAGCCTTTTTAAAATCAGAAAGAAACTGGATTACTCGTGGAGTAGAGGCTAGAAGAACTAAAAGTAAAAGTAGAATTGAAAGATTTAATGAATTAAGTAAAATAGAATTTAATGAGCAAAAAACAATGGAATTATCTAGTATTTCTACAAGATTAGGTAAAAAGCTTATTTCTATTAAGGCTGGTTCTAAAGCATTTATTAATAAAGAATTATTTTCTTATTTTAATTTAGATTTAAATAAATCGGATATAATAGGAATAGTGGGAGAAAATGGTTGTGGAAAAACTACATTATTTAAAATAATTATGGGAATAGAATCACTTGATTCTGGACAAATAATAAAGGGAGAAACACTAAATATTGGATATTTGCCTCAACATTTAGAATTAATTGATCCTGAAATTAGAGTAATAGATTATATAAAAGAAGAAAAAAATCAAATTGAAACATTAGATGGTGTGATTTCAGCTTCTAGTTTGCTTGAAAGTTTTTTGTTTACTAAAGAACTACAATATTCTAAGGTTAAAATGCTATCAGGTGGAGAAAAAAGAAGATTACAGCTTGTAAGAGTATTAATTAATAATCCTAATATTTTATTATTTGGTGAGCCAACTAATGATTTAGATTTATATACACTTGAAATATTAGAAGATTATATAATGAAATTTAAAGGTCCTGTATTAGTTATTAGTCATGATAGATATTTTTTAGATAAAATATGTAATAAATTATTAGTATTTAATAATGGTTATATTGAAGAAACTACATTATCATTTAGTGAATATTTAGATTCTTTTGAACCCATAAAGAATGTTAAAGAAGAAACAAATTACAAAAATTCTAATAAAATGCCATCTTCACTTCGTAATGAGTTAAATAAATTAAATGAGGATATGCCATTATTAGAAAATAAAATTAATATATTAAAAGAAGATTTGAAAAAAGAAACCACTGATTATAAAAAAATTATGGAAATATCAAAAGAAATCGAAGAAAATGAAATGCTGTATGAAAAGATGATGGAAAGATTTTTTGAACTTGAGGCTATAAGAGAGGAGTATAGTAAATGATTAAATTAAAAAATATTGGATTATTTGGAAGCTTGTTGTTATTAGTTTTTGGTATTTTAATATTAATGTTATCCATATTTTCTTTTGATGTTGTTGCTGAAGGTATATGCATAATTATTGGATTTGCAATAATTGTTAATAGCATTATTCCTTTGATATTTGTTACAAAGCTAATTGAAATAGATAAAAAATATATTCCTGAATTTATACTTACAATTGGTGTTATTACAATGAGTGTTATTTTTATGGTTGATAGACATAATCTAATTGTTTCTTTAATATTAACTGGATTAGTAATTATTTTATCTATTTTAAGATTAATTCTTAGTGATAATAAAAAAGAAGAATTTATTAATATTTTACCATTATTAATTATTGGAATAGTTTTATTATTTAATTTCAATGATATAGTATTTAGATATTCATTAATAGCTTTAGGCTCTATTATGGCTATTTATGGATTAATTAATCTTATTTTATATTATGTTAAAAAGGATAAATCTGATTCTAATAGCGGTGGTCCTACTATTACTAGAGGTGAGGTTATTGATGCTGAGGTTAGAGAAATAAAATAGTTATATCATAAAGTGATATAAAATTACAGGAAAAAGATATTATAATGTTTGACAAGATTTTTAGTATTTGTTATAATGATTAATAGTTTATAGGAGAGTGGTTTCGTTATGAAAGTAGCTATTATGACTGATAGTAATAGTGGTATTACACAAGAAGAGGGAAAAAGATTAGGTATTAGGGTTGTTCCCATGCCATTCACAATTAATGGAGAGGAATATTTAGAAGATATTACATTGAATCAAGAACAATTCTATGAAATGCTTTTAAATGATGCTGATGTTTCTACAGCACAACCTTCAGTGGGTTTTATTAATTCTATTTGGGACGAAATGCTAGAGGAATATGATCAAATTGTATATATTCCTATGTCTAGTGGACTTTCTACTACTTGTGAAAGTACAATGGTTTCAGCAAAAGCTAATTATCAGGGAAAGGTTTTTGTTGTAGATAATCAAAGAATATCCGTTACTCAAAGACAATCTGTTTTAGATGCGATTGAGCTAGCTAATAAGGGATATAGTGGTGAAGAAATAGAAAAGAAGCTTCTTGAGATAAAGATGCAATCTGATATATTCATTATGGTAAATACTTTAAAGTATTTAAAAAAAGGTGGAAGAATTACACCTGCAGCAGCTGCCGCTGGTAAAATGCTTAATTTAAAGCCCGTTTTATTAATCAAGGGAGAAAAGCTTGATAAGTTTAGAATGCTTAATCGTACATTAGGAAATGCTAAAAGAATTATGATTGATGCTTGTAAAGCTTGTGTTGAGGGCTATTTAAAAGATATTGATGGAAGAGTAGATAATATTCATTTAGAAATTGCATATTCTGGTACTGATAAGACTAATGCTTTAGAATTTGCTAAAATGATTAAAGAGGAATTCCCACTAATTAAAGAAGAGATTGCAATTTATCCATTATCTTTATCTGTTTCTTGCCATATTGGTGATGGAGCTTTAGCTATGGCTGTATGTAAGGCTATGCCTGAAAATTGGTAAAAATATTTTTCATTTTTTGTAATAGAGAATAATCTTAAATTATTTAATTTATAGTTTAGAAAAATTTTAGAAGTAAAATAGATTTATTTGGGACTAATAGAAATATTAGTTCCTTTTTTTTGAATTTTTTTAAAATAATTATGAAGAAAAATAGAAAATCTTACTATTATTATAATGAGTAGTTTAAAATCTAAAAAATTATATATAGTGAGGTAAGAAAATGAAAATTGAAGATTTTAAAAATTATGATTTTAATTTAACAAATG
>JBGVLG010000111.1:0-4641 GCA_045124155.1 Anaeroplasma sp. | reverse complement strand
ATTTGAAGATAGCAACTAAAACCTTTATCTGATAGTTTTATATCCCAACTCATATCATAATCTACTATATTACATCTTACTCCTGCAGAATATGGTTTAGCATGTTGACCACATCTTATAAGGAATGAATGTCTAGGTGGTACTATTCCTTGTAGAGCTAATGATTGCCAAGAACCAGCTTTAGCTCTATACCATAAATATATTCCTTTTAAGTTAATATCATTATTTGTAAAGTTATACAATTCTATAAAGCCATGTGATATGGGTGTACCTTCTATCGCAGTACCTCCACCATACATTTGGTTTATTATTAATCCTGTATATAATGTAGGGTTAGTACCTTCGTCAACTGCGTCAGCACCTGTAAATGCGTCTATATTAGTTGCAACTAATTTTCCATTAACAACTTTACATCTATAAGTGATTCCATCATCGCCAACTATATCAACATAGTCTTGTCCTAAGTTGTCTGCACCTTTTAAGTATTTAGCTTTTACAACTTTATTTTGTCCATCTAAAACAAAAGGAATAAGTTCTTCGCCTGTAACATTGACAACTTGTGTTAATTCGGAAATCTTTTTATTAGTAGCCATTTAATCTACCTACCTTTCTAATATTATTTTATATCCATTCTCTAATAATAATTGTGCACCATTTTCTAATAAAAGTAGAGAATCTTGTATTTCTTGAATAGTTTCTTCTAGCAGAATATAACTACCATCTTCTAATAGTAAATTTGAACCATTCTCTAATGTAAGAACAGAATCAGTAACTTCTTCTACGTAATCTTCTAGAATTATATAAGAACCATCTTCTAATAATAAGCTAGAGCCATCCTCTAATGTAAGAATTGGTGTGGTAATTGGTAATACATAATCTTCTAATACTAAATAAGAACCATCTTCACATAAGAATTGGCCTCCATCTTCTAATAGGAAGAAATAGTTATCGTTTACACTAGGTATGTCTGGGTCAACTGGTATATCAGGTATGTCAGGAATATCTGGTATATCAGGAGTAGAACCTCCACCGTTAGCCTTAAGATATTCAACATCAGATTGTAACTGAGTAACTGCCTTCTTTAAAGAACGTAATGAAGAAAATATCTCTTGTATTATAGGATTATCATAAGTTATTTGTTGCTGATAATTAGTTTCATTGCTAAACCATATCATATTATCATTAGTTGGTTCTTCGTCGCCTAAGTAGTGATTATCTCCTCCTTCTACCTTAATATTAGATATAGAAGAGTCTACATAGGACTCAGTAGCAAAATTAGAATCGTTAGTTAATTCAGATGTTTTTGTCGGTATTTCATCTTTAGTTGCATAGTTTGCTAATTGACTTTCATCTATTTTTACATTAGCTATTGCATCATCTACGTATTGCTTACTAGGTATTAAAAGCCATTCATTACCATTCCAAAGATATTCACAACTTTCATCTATAACGTATACTCTTAAACCTTCATATGCTCTGTTATTAATAACATGTGCGTCTCTTTCTTGTATATTCTGAACTGCAATACGTGAATCTAGAGGTACTTTTGCTCCTAAGTCAAAACCTGAAGCTAATGGAATTCCTTTACCAAAATTGGACATTTAATCACCTCCTTAATATTTGAAGGTCATATTGAAATTGGTATTGGTAGACGCTCCATTTGAATAAACATAATAAGGTTGAGGCGTTCCGTCTAATCCAACTATATTTAATTCAGTTAATGTAAAAGACGCCATTTGTTCAAATCCATTAGGGTCTAAAATAGATTTTAAAACACCGTAAGATTTAGGGTAAGCTATTACCATCTTTTGAAAATTAGGTGAATATGAATAAGTTTTATTTCCCTTCGCTACAACTTGTTTTGTTAAATTTTTTATTAAAGTTTCATTTATTTCAGCATCATTATTTATAACTCCATAATAATAAGGATAAACAAATGTAAATGAATTTGTATTAGCTGTTACATTTGTAGTACCATCATATACTATTACTTTAAAATAAGAATTTGAAGTATTAGATGTAATAGATACAGATGGTTCAAGAGTATAACTAAATGTTCCTCCATTTGAACAATTTGTTGATATAGTATTTATTAAATTATTGTTTTGATAAAATTTAATACTTTGTATACTTTCAGATTTCTTTGTAACACTTGTATTTATTTTAGTAACTAAAACTATTCTACCATATTCATAAATACTAGCATTTGGAGAATATGTTAATGAAGCAGATACACTTGGTGCGATATAAGGAAATAATAATTTAGTTAAAACTTCTTGTATTGTAAGGTCGTTTAAATTAGTCCCTGCTGGTATACCACCTAATGATGATACTGTGTTCATATCTGTCTTAAATAAACTAACGCTATCAGTATAGTCCTTTGATTGAGTAAGTATGTTTTTATCATCAAGTTTTAGTTTTTCAATTTCTTCATTCATTTGAGTTTTTTTAACATAATCTGTTAATTCAATATCTCCGCCACCTAGTTGAGCTTCTGTTATTTTATCTATAACATATTGTTCATTTACAAATCCAACGTCATTAATAAAATCAGATAAATTATTTTTACCACTATCATTACTATTCCATTTATCTATCATTTCTTGAGTTATTGTATCTAATACATCTTTATTGTAATGAAAATGTCTTATATCTTCTAATGTCGTTCCATCGATATTAGTAATGTCCTCACTATCTATACTTTTTTCAACATTTAAATATATTGAAAATGTAGTAACAACTTTATCTGTTTCACGTAATTCTGCTTCAAGTGTTACCTTTCCACTTTCATATAATACATCGCTTGGTAATATTATATCTATTGTATTATTTTTAATATCACCAAATTCCCTATATATTTTTCCACTAGGCATTTTAAAGTAGATAACCGAAGTGTAAGATGATATATCTATGATTTTTCCATTATCTACAATTATCATTTGTAAAAGATTGTTTACATCATATTGTTTATAACTCAAGGCTTTAAATTTACGAGTAGCTATATCTACAATTGTTATTCTATTCCTCATCGTTTCACCACCTTTATATTAAAATAGTATACTATAATGTAGATTAACTATCTCGTACACTATATTATACTATTTTAATTATCTATTTATTCGTGATTTCATTAAATTCTTCTTGAGTTATCATATCTTTATTAAATATATCTTGTATCATACTTCCTATCAACATTACTGCGTTAAATTTCCATTGTTATATATTTCATCATATGTTTTATCAATATCCATTTTTTCTTTATCTAATTGTGTCAACATATTATTTATGTTTTTTAATTCCATTTCCGTAATTATTCCATCTTTAAATGTTTCATTCATTTGTACATTTAAATCATTTAAGGCATTGTTTATATCATTAAAATCTTTAGATAAACCATTCTTAATGTAATTTATTTCATTAGATGTTATTATGCTTATTACCGTTTCGCTTTCTTTAAAGAAATTATTTAAAGCAACTAATAATTCATTAGTAGCATTTTCAATAGATAATCTTTCTTCGTCATTTATCAAATCAGATTTATTAGCAATCGTATTACATAGATTATATAAAGTATTATATTTGTTTACATATTCATCATATACTTGTTTATAAGTCTGTTTTAAGTTGCCATATAAAAAACTTGAATTATACCATTCCTTAAATCTATTGTCTATATCTATTTTTTCTCTTTCCAATACACTTAAATTTTGTAATATATTAGCTTTTTCTTGTTTGTCTACATATGAACCTAATATGGCATCTCCTGCTTCAAGTTGAAGATTATTTACTCTCTCTGATAATTCATCTACTTCTTTTTGAACATCTGATTTTGCATCTGCTATTGCTTTATTAGTAGTATTTGTATCTATATTATCTACTACATCACACATTTTAGAATGTATGTCATTTAATAATCTATAATATTCATTTATTTCTTTATTAATATCTATTAACTCTACATCATTAACTATTCCATTAGATATAGCATTTTCAACCGTATCTTTCATAGTTTGATATTTATTAATAAATTCTTCGTATACTTGTTCTAACTCATTCTTTATAGTACTATCTACAAGAGGATTAGAAATAAATTCATCTTTTTTAACAGTAATATTGTTAACTGTTTCATCCATTGCATTAGTTCTTACTTGTATGGAATCCATTTCTTCTTGTGTTATAGTTCTATCTTCAGCTATAATATTAAAACAATTTTTATAATTTAATAAAGTAGTATTATTAGAATCTATTATATCCTGAATTAATGATTTAGCTAAGTTCAAACTATTCTTTAATGAGGATTCTGTTTTAGATACACTTAGTGATATTTGGTCTTGTTTTACAGATATCTTACCTATTTCCTCAATTAAATCTCCACCTACTCCTAAGAATATATAATCACTAACTAAATTTTTAGTTTCAGTAAGTTTACTATTTACATTTGCAAAATAAGAAGTAATAGTTGATATTTCAGTATTTGTAAATACATTATCCGTACAAGAGGTATCTATATTAGTAATTAAATTCCTTACTGATGCATTTAATAAATCTTTTTGAGTAGTTAAAGTATTTACTTTATCCGTTTGTCCATTAGCTCTTAATGAAGAAATAATAGTATCCAAATAAGTGTTTAATTCTAATCTA
>JBGVLG010000110.1:0-11565 GCA_045124155.1 Anaeroplasma sp. | reverse complement strand
TATGCTATTAAGGATAAAAATTCATTATTTTATTATATAAAAGATTTGATTGAGAAAGATAAAGTTAAAAGAAAATAGGAACAACTGAATAATTTAAATAGTATAATATAATAAGGGAGGATAAATATCCTCCTAATATATGAAAGGGAGTGATAATACGAAGTGTCCATTCCTTATAAAAATTTGTACAAAATGCAAAAGAATTTTGGTAGCATATGAAGGAAATTTTAGACCAAGAAAAGATGGGAAATATGGATTTAGAGCAGAATGTAAAAGATGCATAGAACAGTATGAGAAACAATATCGAGAAAAAAACAAGAAGGAAATATCTAAAAAAGACAAAGAGAGATATGAGAAAAATAAAATTGTAAAACTTAAAAAAGCAAAAGAATACAACAAATCTCACAAGGAGGAAAAGAAAAGATATAATCAAGAATACTATAAAAATAATAAAGAAAAAATAAAAAAATATAATAAAAAATATAGACAAGAAAATAAAAAAAGAATATCTGAATATAATAAACAATACAGAATAGAAAATATAGATAAATTATTAGAATATAGTAAAGAATATTATGAAAATAATAAAGAAAAATCAAGTGAATATTATAGAAAATATCGTAAAGAAAATCCAGAAATTTGCTTTAATAACGATACATCAAAAAGATTAAGAAAAGAAAATCAAGGGAGAGGAATTACTAAAGAACAATGGCTAGAGATGATGGACTTTTTTAATTGGAGATGTGCTTATAGTGATATTATTTTAAACAAAGACAATAGAAGTATAGACCATATAATGCCATTAAGCAGAGGAGGAGAACATGAACCATGGAATTGTGTTCCAATGGAAAAATATTTAAATATGAATAAACATGCGAATGACATGGAAGATTGGTATATACAACAAGAATTCTTTGATATAGATAGATTGTTAAAGATATATGAATGGATTGAATATGCTTGGAATAAATGGGGAAATAAATAGTTTAAATAGGAGGTTTATATATGAAAGTTATAAAAAGAAATGGGAACGTAGAAAATTTTGATTTAGAAAAAATAAAAAATGCTATAAATAAGGCTATGAATTCAGTAAATGAATTTGATGAGTCTATTTTAAATAAAATAACAAAAGATGTTTATGAAGAAATAAAAGATGAGGAATTAATAAAAATAGAAGAAATACAAGATGTTGTTGAAAATATTTTAATTAAAAATAACCTTAGTTCAATTGCCAAAGAATATATCTTGTATAGAGACAAGAGAAGAAGAGTTAGAGAAAATCAATCTAGGATGTACGAAGAATCACAAAAGGAAATAGAAAATATAATGGCGTTAAAAAATATAGAAAACGCTAATGCAAACGTAGACGAAGGTTCATTTAGTGGTAAAAATGCTAAAGTTCAAGGATATTTCTTAAAAGAATGGGCTTTAAATAATCTAATGAGCGAAACAACAGCATATAATCATAGAAATGGAATAATATATCAACATGACTTAGATAATTATGCGTCTGGTATGCACAATTGTTTAACAGTAGATTTTACTGATTTATATGAAAACGAACATGGATTTAAAACTAGAAATGGTGATGTTAGAGAACCATCAAACATAATGTCTTTTATGCAGTTAGTAGCCGTTGTATTCCAAGCACAATCACAATGTCAATTTGGAGGAATTGCATCAGCTAAAATAGATTATGAAGCTGCACCATATGTCCACAAATCATTTGTTAAAAACTTTAAAGATGCTTTGATGGATATTTATGATTTAAACGAAAATCAAATAAATGATTTAATTAAATTTTATGATAATAAATTAAAAATAGGGAATAAAGATAAATTGTTAGAGGAACATAAAAAAATATATGATGTAGCACTAAGACATACTATAAGAGACGCTAAACAAGCATGTGAATCATTGTTCCATAATTTAAATACACTTGAATCAAGAGCTGGAAGTCAAGTTCCTTTTTCTAGTATAAATTTCGGAACAGATACTTCAGAAGAAGGAAGATTAGTAACTAAATCATTATTAGAGGCATCAATGGATGGAGTAGGAAAACTTCATAGAACATCTATATTCCCTATAAGTATATTTAAACTTAAAGCTGGGATTAATAGATATCCTAAAGACCCAAATTATGACTTATATCAATTAGCATTAAAATCTTTATCTGAAAGAATATATCCTAATATAGCAATGTTAGATTGTCCTATAGATAGTGGTTCTGTAAAACCAGATGAACAATTTTGTACAATGGGTTGTAGAACTCAAACAGGATATGATATTAATGGATTAGGCGATACGATGACAGGTAGAGGAAATATATGTCCTGCTACAATTATTTTAACTGATTTAGGTATAAGACATGGTATATGTTTAGGCGAAAGAGATAAAGGTGATTTTGAGGAATTCTTTGAAGAGTTAGACCAAAGAATAGAAGAATGTATACAATCTTTATTAGATAGATATGAATATATAGCATCACAAAAAGCACGTTCAGCATTTTTCACTTATGAAAATGGTTTAATGAAAAATACATTAGGAAGAAAATTAAAACCAAATGAAGAAGTTAGAGAATGTGTTAAACATGGCACTCTAGCAATAGGATTCCATGGTATAGCAGAAACTTGTTATGCTATGTTTGGATATACACATACTAATCATCAAGACGCTAGAGATTTTGCTTATAGAATAGTTAAAAGAATAAGAGAAAAAGCAGATGAAGCAAAAGATAAATATCAATTAAACTTTAGTTGTTATGCTACACCAGCAGAAGGATTATGTAGTACAGCTAGAGAAAAGATGGTAAAAAAATATGGAATAATAAAAGGAGTAACTGATAGAGACTTCTTAACAAACTCATATCACATTCCTGTTTATGATAATATAAGTATAAAAGATAAAATAAGTATAGAAGCACCTTTTGCACAATTATGTAATGGAGGAAATATTACTTATATAGAAATACAATCTTCTATAAGAAATAATTTAGAAGCTCTTGAAGATATTGTTGAATATGCAGCAAGTGTTGGTGTAAGATATTTAGCGATAAATTTACCAATCGATACTTGTAATAATTGTGGTTATCAAGATGAAATAAACGATAAATGTCCTGTATGTTGTTCTGATGACATAGAAAGACTTAGAAGAGTTACAGGATATATAACAAAAGACTATCGTAACTTTAATAAAGGTAAAATTGCTGAAACTGAATCAAGAGTAAAACATAGTGGAAACAAAGAAGACTATGATAGAAAAGGGGAATAAGAATGTATATTAGTGGTTTTATAGAAGAATCTATTGTTGACGGTTGTCATGTTAGGTCAGTTGTATTTATAAGCGGTTGTAATCATAAATGTATGCATTGTCATAACCCTGAAACATGGTCTTTTACCTATGGAAAGGAGTTTACAAAGGAAGAACAAATAAAAATATGTGAAAGAATAAAAGATAATCCATTGGTAAAAGGTTTAACCTTAAGTGGTGGCGACCCATTGTATTCTAGTAAAGAAGTTATAGAATTTATAAAATTATACAAACAATATAATCCTAATCACGATATATGGTTGTATACGGGATTTGTATGGGAAGATATAAAAGAGGAATATATAGATTTATTAAATTTAATAGATGTTTTGGTTGATGGGAAATTTGATTCGTGTAAAAGAAATTTAGGATTAAAATTTAAAGGTTCAAGTAATCAAAGAATAATTAATGTTAAAGAAAGTTTAAAATTAGATAAGATAATTTTAAAGGAGTGATATAATGCATGAATATATAATAAAAGAAATATCATCATATAATCTAAAGAAACCTACGCTTTATGATAAGTATTTAAATAAGAATTTTAAAATGAATGATAAATTAGTTGTAGGAAAAGATGTAGTTTTAGATTTTGGCAATGAGAGATTGAAAGTTAAATTAGAATCTATATACAAAACTAACGATACAGAAAAGGAATTTTGTATATCAACAAGTAAATTTTGTGCAATAATAAAAGCTATAAATAAAGAGGGGTAATTCCCCTCTTACATTAAAAGGAGGATATTATGAAACCTAAATTAATTTTCATAGAAGGATGTCAAGGAAGTGGTAAATCAACAATTTGTAAAGAACTTAGGGAGAAAATGAAATATACAACTTTATTAGATTTGTCTGCAGTTGAAGATAAAACTGAAGTTGGAGAAAGACAGATGCACAAATGCCACAGTAATCTACTTGATATGTTTGACAATACAAAATATTGTGGTATGAATTATGTAGTATGTAGGTCGTTTATGAGTGAAAAGATTTATTGTAATTTAGGTTATAAATCTTATTCATTTGAACAGTATTATAGAGTATTAGTTAAACAGTTGGAATATTTAACGCGTTATTATGATATCTATTTCATATTATTAACTACTAATCAATATGATTTATCAATAAGATTAAAAAGAGATAAAGCAGAATATCATAAATTTAGTGTAGAGAATAGTTTAGCACAACAAGAAGAATATCAAAAAGAATTTAGAAAATTAGCTAGAATAACTGATGATGATTTACACATACTTGAAATAGAAAACGATAATATAGAAAGAGTAGTAAATACAATAATCAAGGTAGTAACGGAGGGATTAATAGGTTGATTATTTTAGGCTTAGATTTAAGTTTGAGCAGTACTGGATGGAATCTTATAACACATGAGAATACAGTTTTAGGTTATGATAAAATATGTACTAATGCTAAAAAGAATACGGAGTTTGAACGTATATATATAATTGCTAATGAGATAAAAGAATTAATAGAGGTTAATTCAGTTGATGTAGTAGTTGCAGAAAATCAATTCTTTGGAGGTAATGCACGTACAGGTTTAACACTATCAAAACTTATGGGTGCAATAATATATGTATGTCAAGAATTAGAAGTTCAATTTGAATTGTTAACACCTACTCAAGCAAGAAAAATATTAACAGGTGATGGTAAACTTAAAAAAGATGGAGTAGCAAAATATATAAGAGAAAATTATATTGATATAGGTGAATATTCGGATAAAGAAATTAAGACAAAAGATATCAAAAAGACTAGTGATATATATGATAGTTTTGCTATATCATTTGCTTGGAATAAACAAAATAATTTAAATGAAAAATGGAACAAATAGATAATTAAAATAGTATAATATAATATAGGTTACCTTTTGGTAGCCTTAAATACAAAACATAGGAGTGATTAAGATGATTAAAGTATGGTGCGACGAATGTCATAACAGAATTAATGATTCATATGACGAAGATAGATTATTATATATCTTAGAATTACCAAGTGATACCTTATTCTTCTGCTCGGAAGAATGTAGAGATGATTTTATAAAGGAATATACAAGAGAGGTATACGTTAAACCAAATGGGTGCATAGGAGAAGATTAAATGAAGTGTCCATTTGTAATAAAAGTTTGTACAAAATGTAAGAGAATATTGATAGCCAATGAAATGAATTTTCGTAAAAATAAAAAAGGCAAGTATGGATTCCACGCACAATGTAAAGAATGTGATAAAGAATATAGAGAAGAACATATGGAAGAAATATCTGAATATAACAAACAATGGTATAAAAATAATAAAAATGAAATATTAAATAAACAAAAAGAATCTTATGAAAACAATAGAGAAGAAAAATTAAATTATCAAAAACAATATTATGAAAAATGTAAAGATAAGAAAATAAATTATCAAAGACAATATTATAAAGAGAATAAAAATACAATAAGTAAAAAATCTAAAAGATATCGTCAAGAAAATCCACATATAGCTTTTAATATCCACAATAAAAGACGTTTAAGAGAGGAAAGTCAAGGAAATGGTATAACTAAAGAACAATGGTTAGAAATGATGGAATTCTTTGATTTTAGATGTGCTTATTCGGGAAAATATCTAGGTGGTACAATTAACGAACATAGAACTATTGACCATATCATTCCATTAGCGTTAAATGGGGTTAATGAAATTTGGAATTTAGTTCCTATGTCAAGAAGTTTAAATAGTAGTAAAACATAAAAGATATGTTGGAATGGTATAAAGAACAACCATTCTATTCAGAAGAAAGATTAAATAGAATATATGAATGGATAGAATACGCATATAATAAATGGTGCAATGGAGAATGATAGAAGAGGAGGAATAAGTATGGAAAATGAAAATAAAATAATGAAATTAGATGAGAAAATCGCAGAGATTGATAGAAAATTAGAAGAATTAAATGCAAGAGCCATTGAGAGTAAATCTCCAATCGGAATGATAAGTCTAGTATATGGATATGTAAATATAGAGTTATTATTAGAGGAAGAGTTATTTGATGAAGAAAAAATGAATAAACTAAGAGACATTGCTAATCAACTACAAGAGCTATTATTAGAAATTCAAAATGAAAACAATTAATTGAATAATTAATCAAATAACTAAATAAAACGTCTTAGAATCGAATCTGAGACGTTTTAGCTATATTATAGGAGGATGATATTATGAAAATAAAAAAAATGAGAGAGAACGCTAAATTACCAAAATCATATAATGGAAATTGGATGGATGTATATGCAAGCGGAATAGCAGTATGCACATATGAACAATTTCAAGAAAATGGTTTTAATCAAGATTTTAAATACGAAGGAAGAGTTAATTATTTTAAAGGTAATACAGTTATAATTAAATTAGGATTTGCGTTAGAACTAGATGAATATTCAACAGGATATTTATTACCAAGAAGTTCAACTTATAAAAACTATGGATTACTATTAACTAATTCAATGGGTGTAATTGATACGTCTTATTGTGGTGACAATGATGAATGGACAATGGTGTTCTATGCAACTGAAAATGGAAGTATGAATATAGGAGATAGACCAGGTCAAATGTTCATTAGAAGAGATGTTGAAATATTTCAATTTGAAGAAGTAGAACATTTAGGAAATAAAGATAGAGGAGGATATGGCTCAAGTGGTAAATAAGGAGGTTAAATACCTCCTTATTAATTTGTATTCAAATTGTAACATATCTTTTAACTTATACATATACTAAAATTAAAGTAAATACAAATTAAATATCTATTGATATAGATTAAATATTAAGATATAATGTGTATATAAATTAATGTACATTGGAGGAGATAACATGCAAAATAATAAAATGATATTAAACAATTATCAAATCATTGGTTTAGATATTGGCAGAAAAAATACTAAAGTATATTCAGAATTTAATGGAGAAGAATACAGTGCTATTTTTTCTAGTATTATTGGAGATGGAAGGAATATCAAATTTGATGATTATAAAGACCCTATTTATATTGATGTTGACGGTGTAGATTATTTCGTAGGTGAATTAGCAGAAAAAGAAAGCTATAGTCCAACAAGAAATTCATCAGACAGTAAAGTATCATTAACCGCTAAAATATTAGTTCATTCAGCCATAAGTAAAATTGCAAAATGTGATAGGATTCGAGTGGTTTTCGGCGTTCCTAATAATGCGTATCGCAAACAAGTATTATTGAGTATAATAGAAGAATATCAAGGTAAAACAATAAAAGTTAAAGATAAAATATCTAATACATCTAAAACTGTTTTAATAGAAATGGTTGATATTTTTAGAGAAGGAGATGCTGTTTGTTATGATGTAATGAGGGATAGAATTAATATAGATAAAGACATCGCATTTATAAGTATAGGATTTAGAACGAGTGAGATAAGTTATTTTGAAAAAGGTATGAATTTTATAGACCGTCTAAGCAAAACCATTCCATATGGAAATCAACATATACTATCCTATGTTCAAAATAAATTAAAAGAAAATAACATAGTTAAAGAATTACACGATATAGATTCAAACACAAGAGATTATGATAAATTTAAAAAAGAAGCATATAAATTAGCAAGTGAATCGTTTACACAGAAGATAGAAACAATAATAGAAAATGGATTTGTAATGACAGATGTATATGTTGCTGGAGGAACTATATTACATTTATCATTAGATACAAGATTTAATATAGTTGATAATCCAATAATGTCAGTTTCAAGAGGTTTGGCATATGTAGGAACGTTAATATTCTAAAGGAGGAATATGTATGGCAAAGAAAATTCAAAGGTCATTTTATTTAGAACCTGATATTTTTAATTATATTAAAACCTATCAAGATGAGAATAATTTATCATCTATATCAATAGCATTAGAACGTATTATATTTAGTTTAATATTATGTAATAACGATATATCTAAATCTGAAATAACTAAAAAACCGATTAAAAACGATTCTAAGATAGTTCCACAATCAATTATGAATATAAGAAAGACTATGGGAGAATAAATCCCATAGTCTTATTTTATTATATTATAGGTACATTGTTTTCTTCTGCTAGCTTTGTTGCAGATGCCTTAAATTCATCTATTACAGGTTGTATAGTCGTTTTATTATTTTGGAATAAAGTTTTGTCAACAACTTCCATAAAATATTGTATAGATTTATTTGTAACAATAGTACAATATAATCTACATACTAATACTGATTGTTCTCCATTGTCAGTAGTTAATGTTAAAACTATATCTTTATTAAAATTTATATTTTGATTTTCACTTACTTGTAATCCATTTCCTATATTATATATATCAGCCATTTTTATATCATCCTTTCATTTTTATTATTTATTATACATTTTTTGTACAAGTTACTGATATTGTAACATTTTCATAGAAACTATACTCATTTGTACTGTAATCAGCCCATAATTGGATATTTGTTATTGTTCCATTAGCTATTTGATTTATGATTTCTGAAGGGAATGTGATAGTTTTAGTATCTCCTCTAGCAAAGGTTACTCCACTATCCCAAATTCCACCTGAATAAACAAAATTAGGTGAAGGAACTGCACCAATATAACCATGAGAACTATTTTGTCTAGTCATAGTTATAGTCATACTTATATTAGAACCACCACTACAAAAATCTCTCAATGAGCTAGGGATAGTACCCCATCCTCTATGTGGTTTATATGAACCCCATTTACCTTGACCCATTACGTCTGTTCTTGTACTAGTCGCACTACCACTACCTTCAGGTATAGATTTCAAATCAGTTACAGTAAATGATTGAGTAAATACAGTTGGAGTAGTTGTTGGTGGTGTAACTGTTCCACTAGATTCATAACCAGCATCGTATAAGGACTCGTAATCTGAGTTATTTGACTCCATATGTCCACCTAATGAAGCCCACGAACTTTCTTTTCCTCGTGGATACCATGCCAATCCTACATAACTACCGTATGTTGCAACACCTGGAGCAACAACATACCCACGAGAGTTAACTATAACTCCCATAGAGTTTTCACTAGCATATAATCCATAATAAAATCTCGACATATCACAGTTGTCAACGGTACAGCTAGCTGCTTCTAACATAACAAATCCACATCCATATCTATCGTATTCTGATTTAGGATGGCAATTATTTTTTGCTCTAAGACTTCTCACAACACAGTGTGAATTTCTTATATAGAATAAAGCATCATTACTTTCATCATTTAATAATAATTGACCACCGTCATTGGTAGAGTTATTACCTCTAGTACTTTGTATTATTATTTTCATAGTATTGTCAAATATTGACCATTTTCCATAAAAGATAGTATCTCCGCTTAATGTTATACCTAGTACTCCACTTCCTATAAATCCGTTAATATTAATATGCTCATAGTATGAGCCTGGAGCAACTTCAATCCACAAATCACGCCAGTTACTATATTCACCATAAGTTTCTTTTATTCTATTCAACAATCCATTTATACTAGAACAAGCATTGGCTACACTAGTTCCACTTTGATTACTACCACTCGGTGGATTAGCATTTACATAAAATATATTAGGTGTATCAGCACCACGTTTTCTAACAACTTTATCGCAGATTACATCATTTGTATATAGTCTATTTATATAAGATGAATCATCTTGACCAAACCAAGCTGTTCTATCACCACTTGAATTAAATATAGAAAATCCATCATAAGATACAAGTGAATAACCTTGACTACCTTCACCGTCTTGCATCTCAACTTTCACACCGTCCTTATTGACTGTAATTATACCATCATGTATTTCATTTGGATTAGGAGTCCAAACAGTTGCTACTGTTCCTTTTTCTAGCATTATGTTAGTATATACTACAGCTCTACTTGTATCTCTAGCCCACAAATCGACGCTTACCGAACATACTCTTTTGTCACTATTAGGGTATATAGTCATACTTAATTTCTGCCAAGTATTTAAGGTTTGTTGGTTTCCTGAAGTATACCAAGATTTTGTACCATCTGCATAACCAAGGGTAACTTGTGTACCTCTATATACATTACTTCCGTCTTCCGCATTTTCAGAAGTCCATTGATACCATGATAACGTTAATGGTTCGTTAGAGTCCCATGCAAAACTTTGATTTACGTATCTATTCTCGCCATCCTTTACACCTTGCAGAAATAATTCGGTGTTATTTTCAGGGCAACCATTATCATTTGTTTGTACCCATGCGTGTTCTTCTGTAACAGTAGGGTATGACCAATGTTCAAGTCCTTGTTTGAAGTTACCGTTAAGTAGTAAGTTATATCCACCACTTGAAGTAAATGATTGTATTATCTCCGTTTTAGTTTGGGTTACTTCTGATTTAGTAGCATAGTTCTTTCCAATTACGATATTATTTACTTCGGATTGAGTAGTATAACTATCTCCTATGATAGTTGTTAAACCATCTTTAGTTAAGGTGTGTTCAGCTGATTGTACCCTTTCTTCCATATTGGAAATATTATTATTTATAGAAGTTATATTTTTTTCAGTTGCACTTACTCTAGATGTAACACTATCTAAATTAGTCGTATGGTCTGCTACTATTTCTTTAGTTGATTCTATTACGGTTTTGTTTTCATCTATTTGATTTTGAATATCTTCAGGTGCTGGAGTCCAGTCTGTTGCTTTGTTACCTTCTTCTATTTTGAAATCTCTTATATATAAGATTTCATCTACATTCCAATCGAAATACCAAGTAAATGAGTGGTAAGCAGCATCGGTGAATTTCCATGTATGACTAAATTTTTGCCATTCTGTAGTGAGATTTATAGTTTTTTGACCTCCACATTCGTGACCTACGGTACCACCTTTATTTACACTACATTTAGCCCAGAAACTCCATGTATAAGTTTTTCCTACTTTATCCGATGTTTTAGGAAATATGGAAGTATGAAAACCCCTGCCTGCAGTAGTACATTTAAACTCTAAGTGTTTTTTACTTTTTGCTTCAGCGTCATCCACTACAGTTCTAGTACCTTTATAATTTGCTGTAAATGAGAATAATGAGTCTAATACATCGGAGTTTTTAACTAAGTTTCTTCCTCCTATTTCTATTTCATTAACTGCTTCCCAACTACTATCACATATAGGAGACGTATATTCAGTTTTAGTTGGATTATTATAGACTATTTTGTTTCTAGTCCACATATATTTTCCATATTCCCAAGTAGGTGGAGTTGTTACCCATGAGCCACCTGTTTGAGTA
>JBGVLG010000109.1:0-19877 GCA_045124155.1 Anaeroplasma sp. | reverse complement strand
AAGAAATATAAATATAAGAAATAATATATGAAAAATAATATTATAAAACATCTATCCTAGTCAAAAAAAAATCCTAATGCCTAGGATTTTTCCTGTTATATATGGTAAATTAGGAAGTTACATACAATTTCCTAAGCGATAAAAAAATGGCACTAGAAGTGCCCAGCTAATTGACATTTTACCGTCAACTCACTGTCCTTTCCTCTAGTACCATTTTATACTCTAGGTTTGAACCTATTTTTTTATTTTTTTCAGACTGTTATTTTTTTACAGCCCCTTTATAAATATTTTTTTAGATTATTATTCAATTACATAATCATAAATTATATTAGCAGAGCATTGTGAAAATGTTCCCCCTGAAGATAAATCAGAAATACTACTAATATGTCCTTGAGAGGTTGTGAAGCAAATTGTTTGATCTTCTGTCCAACCAGAGAAAACAGCAGAAGCAATTAGTTTTAGATTTGAAGAAGGAATAACAAGCTTCTCAATCTTTGTACAACCATTAAATGCTCCATATGAAATTTCTTCAATTTCACCCTCAAAAATAACATTTGATAAACTTTCACATGACCAGAATGTATAACTACCAATTGTTTTTACTCCAGCAGGAATAATTACAGTTTCTAGTCCAGAATAATCAAAGCATTCTGTTGTTTGAACTAAATTCTCAGGAAGACGTAAAGTCTTTAAAGCTGTACAGTAATTAAATAATCCATAGCCAAGCTCAGTTATTGTTGATGAGAAATTAACAGTAGTTAAAGCCTCACAATAACCAAATGTGTAATTACCAGAATGAGTTACACCCTCAGCATAGGTAACAGTAGTTAATTTTTTACAATAATTAAACATACTATAGCCTAATTCAGCATTAGCAGGAATTGTAAATTCAACAAAACCAGTATTCTTAAATGTACTTTCTCCAAATTTAGTAATTGTTTCAGGTAAATTAATTTTAGCTAAAGATTCACAATCTTCAAATGCATAATCCCCTATTGTAGCTAAATTTGATACATCACCATAGAAATTAATCTCTTCTAATCCTAAGCTACCAGCAAAAGCATTACTAGGTATTTCTTTTAGTAACTTTGAAATAGCTACACTCTTTATATCACATTTAGCAAAGGCATATTCCTCCATTGAGGTTACAGTTTCTGGTAATGTAAATGAATCTAATGTTGCACCAGAGAATGCATATGATGGAATCTTTGTAACAGTTGATGGTAGAACGATTTCTTCAACATTAATAGTACCACCAAATTCATATGGTGCTAAAGATGAAACACCTTCAGCTAATGTAATCTTTGTTAATCCTGTAACACCAGCAAAGGCATATCCATTTACTGACATATCACTTGTAACAACATACTCACCTACAAATGATGGATTTAATAATACTAGAGTATTATCAGAAGTAAATAATGAGCCTTCTTTAAATACAAATTCAGTATTATTATTAAGTTTTATTTCTAAGTTATTACAGCTCATAAATGGATTATATCCTAATGAAGTAACACTTTCACCAATTACAAATTCTCCAGTTAATCCTGATTTAGCAAATGCTAAATTTCCAATAGAATTTACAGAAGAAGGTAATGATATTGATGTTAATGAACTACATCCTTCAAATGTAGAATTTCCAATAGAAGCCAATCCCTCATTCAAAATGACAGTATCAAGACTTGTACATCCAAAGAATAAATTATCTGATAATGAAGTTGCTGTAGAAGATATTTCTACTGCTGTTAATGCTTTACAATCTGAGAATACATCACTACCAAAGGTTCCAACATTATTTAAATTAATATTCTCAATTCCAGAACCAGCAAATGCTGATTTTTTAATTGTTGTAACAGTTTCTGGTAATTCAATTGATGTTAATGAACTACATCCTGCGAATGTATTTTCATCTATTGTTTCAAGCATTGAAGGCAATGTTATAGAATTTAAATTCTTACAATTTGCAAAGGCATTATTACCAATACTTGTAACTGTTAATGGTATTTCTATAGTTTCAATTCCAGAATTATAGAATGAGTATTGAGCTATTGTCGTTACAGAACTTGGAATTTCAATTGACTTTAACTTAGGACAATTAGAGAATGAATATGCAGTAATAACCTCAAGTTTACTACTTTCAATCTTAACCTCTTCTAGATCAGGACAACTATCTACCAAATAAGAAGTAGTATAATCTGAAATTGTACTTGTTAATGAATAAACACCAATCTTTTCAACATTTAGAGGAATAGTTAATGATTTTAATCCTGAATTTCTAAATGTATGTACACCAATTGCTTTTAATGAATCTGGAAGAGTGATTGAAGTTAAAGCAGTACAATTTTGGAATACACCATATCCTAAGAACTCAAGATTTTCAGGTAATTCAACTGAAGCAAGGCTTGTACAATTAGAAAAAGCATAATCATCTAATTCAGTTAATAATGGGCAATTAAACTTAACGCTTTCTAATAATGTACAATCAGAAAATGAATTATAATAAATACTTGTAAGTGATTCAGGTAATTCTAATGTAACTAGTCCTGACTCATTGAAGCAATAACTATCAATTGTTGTTAATGTTGATGGTAAAACTATTGAACTTAAACTCTTACATTTTGAAAAGAAATAGTATGGTAAAGTTTCAATACCCTCTTCAAGAGTAACACTTGATAATTTACTACAATTTGAGAATGCATTATCACCAAAAGTAGCTGTCTTTGGAATATATACACTTTCTAATGATGTACAATCAGAAAATGAATATTGACCAATAAATGTAGCTTGCTTAGAAAAATCAACTGTCTTAATACTTGAACAGCCCTGGAATGCACTTATTCCAATTGATTTAGCCTTTGGAGCATTTACAGATAATAATGATTTACAATTAAAGAATGCTTTTTCTGGAATTTCATCTAAATCCTCAGGTAATTTTACATTTAATAATTTAGCACATCCAGAGAACATTTCATAACCAATTGAAGTAACACCAGATCCTGATTCAAATTCAACTGATGTTAAGCTTGAACAATTAATAAATACACCATCACCTACTGATACAACACTTGATGGAATATATACTTTTGTAACATTTGGTTGACTTTCAAATGCATAATCAGAAATTGCTTTTACTGTATCAGGAATACGATATTCACCTGTTAGTGATGCACCATACACATATCTTATTGCAGTCTTATCACTGTTATATAGCACTGGGCTTCCTTCTTCTACAGAGAATTCCTTATTATTTTCTGAAATTACAACATTATTAAACTTAGCTCCCTTAAATACACCTGTAACAGACTCAACACTTTCAGAGATTGTTACTGTTTCAAGCTTATCACAACCTGATAGTAAACTAGAACCTAAAGTAGCAAATGGAATAACATTTCCACTATCGTCATGTACAACTGGGAATGCAAATTCAGTAATACCAGTACCAATAAAACAATTATCTCCAATAGTTGATAATTTAGAATTAGCACCAAAATTAAAGTTTGCAATATGATCACAATTTGCAAATGCACCATTTCCTAATGATTTTACAGAATCTGGAATAGTAAAGCTTGATAAACTTGTACATCCAGAGAAAGCATAATCTGAAATTGCAGTAACAGTAGATTCACCAAAATCAAATGTTTCAAGATTTGTACATCCAAAGAAACAATTTGCAGGAATAGTATCAATTGCCTTTGGCCACTTAAATGATGTTATTTTAGTATTTGTAAATGCATTAAGGCCAATCAATGTAACATTATCAGGAATATTAATCTCAGCTAATGATGTATATGCGAATGCATAATTATTAATTTCAGTTAATTTAGAATTTTCACTAATTGTAACAGTTTTTAATGCAGTAGATTGATAAAATGCATACTTACCTAAAGCAGTAACTTTATCAGGAACATTAACTGAATTTAAATATGTACAACCTGCTAAAGCATAATCACCAATTTCTACAGTTCTTTCAGGTAAAGTAATTGACTTTAATCCTGAATATGCAAATGGTGCATACCATGTACCAGTAGCGTTTTTAATTGAGAATGGTAGTTCTTCTACTCCCTCTGGAGTTGCCTCAAATGTAACTGACTCTAATCCTCTACAGCCATAGAATGCTTCATTTTCAATTGAGGTAACTTTATATGGAACCTCAAATGTTTTTAATGAATAGCAATTTTGGAAAATTGAAGATGGAACAACTGTAATATTTGGTAAGCTTACGGTTTCAACTCTTTCACACATATAGAAAATATTTTCTCCTAAGCTTAATGTTTCTTCAACGCCTTCTACATTTACTGCTGACTTTCCTTCCTCGAAGGTAATGCTTGTAACAAATTCATTATAGTAGAATGCTTCATTCGCAATATAATTAACTGTATTAGGAATTACAACTTCACCTTTTTTACCCATTGGTGAATAACATAATGTTTTAATGACATTATTAGTCTTTTCATATACAATTCCATCAACTGAAGCAAATTTATTATTACCTTCAGCCACATTAACATTTTCAAGATTATGGCAGTATGCAAATAAGTTAAATTCACTGCCAATACCAGCATAGCTACCAATGTTTTCTAATGATTTAGGTAAAGTAACTGATTTTAAAGCATCGCAATAATAGAATACTTCACTACCAATTGTAGTTAATGTTGAGGGTAATACAACATCATATAAGCTTGTACAATCATAGAATACCTTATCTCCAATTGATACTGTTTTTTCTGGGAAATGAACCTTTTCAAGTACACTACAATCATTAAATGCTAATTTATCAATTACTAAATCCTTTTCTCTGCCCTCTTCAAATACTACTTCTTTTAATGATAAACATTTTCCAAAGGCATTTTCCCCTATAAATTCTACATTCTTTCCTACTGTAAATGTTACAAAATCTCTACCAGTAAATACGTTAGCAGAAATTTCAGTAACAGTTTCTGGTAATGTAAAATCACCCTTCTTATTTAATGGATAATATAAAATCTTTGTTACTTCCTTATTATATAATACTCCATCATTTGGATTCATATAGTAATATTGATTATTAGCTGATACATTGATTGTTGCTAGTTTATTATTTGAACCATTGAATACACCTGCAACGTCAAACAATGATGCAGTATCTGAAAGATTTACTGTTGTTACATAGCTATAGCTATAGCCATATGATGATTCATCAGATGTTACACCAGTTCCAAAACTTAATTCACCTTCACTATTAACTGTAACAGTCTTTAATCTTGAATTTCCACCAAATGCATATGATTCAATTGTACGTAAATGCTTAGGGAATGTTAATTCTAATAAATCATCAGAATAGAATGCTTTAGTTTTAATTGTTAAATCAGCAATTTCTGGATTATCAGCTTCTTCAAATACCACTTCTTCTAAATCATAACAATATTCAAAAGCACTAACACCAATTTCTGCTACTGATGCTGGTACTGTAAGCTTTGTAATTTTTGAACAGCTTCTAAATGCAAATTCCTTAACTGTTGTTACTGCAGCAGGAATTACGAACTCACCACTTCTACCAGCTGGGCAAGTAATAAGTTCAGTTCCTAATTTATTATATACAACACCCTCAACACTCTTATATGCTTTACAGCCATCCTCAACATTAATTTCTTCAAGATAGCTACAATATGCAAATGAATTTAAATTATTATAATCACTAAATCCCATTGTTATTGTTTGAAGTCTCTTAGGTAATGTTATTGTGGTTAAATCATAACAGCTTGCAAAACATCTATCTCCTAATGTTAATGCTACCTCATCTACACCCTCTGGTGTTTCTTCAAATGTTACTGATGTGATATCTGAATAATAGAAGGCTTGAGTACCTATTTCTGCTACTGTATATGGAATTGTAACAGATGTAATTGCTGTCCAATAGAAAGCTTTAATTGGAATACTTACTGTACCTTCCATAATATTACAATTACCTGTCTTAGCTAACGGTACAAATTTAACCTCCCAACCAGCAAGCTCATTAATTGTATTATTATAATATAATACTCCATCTTTAGAAGCATATAATACCTCATGCTTATATGATGATTGATCTACTTCATAAACATTTACTGCCTCTAGTGAATTACAGCCTGTAAAACCTGTAACTGTATCTACATAATTTAAGGTATCAGGTAGATTAAGCTTTGTAAGCTTTGCGCTTCCTGTAAAATTACCTAATTCTAATACTGGTAAGTTATTATATGTTGCAGGTACTGTTATTTCTGATGCATATTTGATACCTTCACCAGCTACTGCTCTATATCCTATTACAGAATCAGAATTATCCTTTACTGCTTCATAGCTTAATACGTTAACCCATTTTGCATACAAAGTCATTCCACTTCTATAGGCCCATGGATTTACTGAATTACCATTTGCATCTGTAATCTTTGTACCCTTTCCACCTTTTTCTGTATACCATCCATCAAACATAATGTCTACAGAATCTCTTGTTGCCACAGGAAGTACAAAGCCTTCTTTGTAGGTTACTACTGCTGATGTAGTTTCTACTTCTGCATCTTCTCCACAATCTAGTACTACATCATAATCTTGTGGTGTCCAATATGCGAATAATACTACTGTTGTTGATGGCATCATGCTGCCTTCTTCAAACTTTGATGCATTATTCTTTGGTCCATCTGGTAAATTGTACCATCCAGCAAAGTTATAGCCTCCAAAGCTTACTGTTGGGAATACTACTGTATCTCCATATGCATAATATCCAGTTGGTACTACTGTACCATCTTCTGTACATGAATCATAATATACTGCAAATGTATATACTTCTACTTCTACATATGCTGATTTTACATTGTTCTTATCATAGAAGCATACTTTAATTGTATTTAAGCCAGCTTTATCAAATGCTACTTCAAGCTTTGATTCGCCCTTTACTACTACTTCAGAGCCATCATTTACTACTACTCCATATTTCTTAGCGCCTACTACTGAATCCCAGCTCACTACGCCATTTGAATAGCTTACACTTGTTAAGCCTAAATATGTGAATGTATATACATCAGAATATGCTGATGATTTTGATGAATCTGCATTTGTTGCCATTACATATACACTATGTGCTGAATTCTTCTCAAAATCAGTTGTAACTAGCTTATATGATGCCTCTGTTACTTCATATGCTTCATCATCTACTAATACTGTATAGCCTGTTGCTCCTTCTACTGCATCCCATGTTACTACTCCATCTACTACCTTTACATTGGTTGGTGATGCAAGTGTTGTCTTTGTAACTGTTGTTGTTGCAGGTTCTGGTGAGTTATATCCCTTTGATACTGGATATACTGACACCTTTAATTCGCCTGTATAGCCCTTTAAATCAAATGCTGTTGTATTTCCTACATTATATGTATCAACCTTACCATTTGAGGTAACCTCTACTACATATGCTGTAGCATTTGATACTCTATTCCAGCTTACTGTATCACTTTCTACGCTTAAGCCACTAACCTTATCTAGTGTCTTTTCATATACGTATGTTGCTCCTAAAGATTCTTGATAGCCTTCTGCATATGCTACTACTGTAAATACAATACCACCTTTTTTCATTGAACAATTACTGAAATCAAAGTATGTATTGCCCTTTAAATCATAATTTCTATGCTTATGATCACTATCTCCACATTCAACTGTAATCTTGTATCCTTCTGCATTTCTTACTGGTTCAAATACTAATACACTTGAATCAACTACTTCAAAGCTTGAGACTCTTGCTAGTGTCTTATTATTATAATATACTGTTGTTGCCTTATCTCCTGATGTTACAGTAACTTTATATGTTCCTGCTACCTCAGAATTAAAATTATATTTATAACTTACTGTATTTGATGGGAATGACTTCTTTCCTGCAGGTCCTTCAATATCTACTGTATATGCTGCTCCTGTTCCTAAGCTATTCCATGTTACTCCACTTGCTGTAACTGATACATGTAAACTACCATCATCCCATACTGCATATAATACTGTATTTGATGTTAATGTTTCACCCTTATATTCGCTTGTTAATTTCTCAGGATCATTAAAATCACTTGTCCACCAGCCTAAGAATTTCTTTCCATCCTTATCCTCTGGTGTTGGCAAATCATATACTGCTCCATTTGTAGTTTTTGTATCTACAAATAATGTAGTATCTCCATCCTTAAAGCTTACTGTATATTCAGTTTCTGTTGTAGTCTCAACAAATCTTGCATATAATGTTAGATCTCCCTTAACTACCTCTACATCAAAATTATATACTTCATTATAGCTACTATCCTTATACCAGCCAATGAATGTATAGCCTTCCTTTACTGGTACCTCTGGTTTTGCAACCCTCTTTCCATTCATTGCTGATACTGTAGTTTCTTCTCCATCAACATTAAATGTTACTGTAGATGGTTCTACCTTATAAAAACTATATGTCTTTCCGCTTAGTCTTACTACTAATACATCATCAATCATCTCAGCACTACATTCTGCTAAGCCTGTTGCTGATAATGTGTAACTATTATCTACTAGTGTATATGTACCACTATAAGTCTTACCTAATAATGATAATGTGAAATTACTTCCTGTCTTTGTAAATAAGTAATCTCCTTCTGGTGCCGAACAATAGTATATCTCACTAACTTTTGTTTCCTCTGGCTTTGATGTTACTGTTGTATTTGTGCCAGTTGGGGCTGTTGGAGTTGTTGTTGATTCTCCTCCTCCACAGCTTGCTAGAGTAGCTGTTGCACCTAAAACAGATACTGCAGTGAAAAATTTAAATAATTTTTTCTTCATATCATTTCTCTCCTTACTATAAGACAATTGTTATTTAAGCAATTGAATTATTAAAAATGTATGAAAATATTATATTCTATTTATTTTTTTATTTCAACTATTTTTTGCATAAAATTCCGAAAATAACTACATTTATTTTGAAAAACCATCATTTTTAACGAATTTAATTCGAATAAAATGAATTTTTACAAATTAATATTCAATTAAGAAAAAATGAATTTATGTAAAATGCTTTTAAAATTAATCATATTTTAATAATTATATAATGCATTTAATACATATATTAATTTTAAATTAATTTTTGAATGTTTTTTTCAAAAAAATAAATCATTTTTTAAATTTTAAACTGAATATTCTTAAATTATTATCAATCTACCATTTTACGCATAAAATAAAAAATAGCCAATACTTTCGTATCAGCTATGATATATCTAGTGGCGGAGCAAGAGGGATTCGAACCCTCGCACCAGTTACCCGGTCTACTTCCTTAGCAGGGAAGCCTCTTGAGCCTCTTGAGTATTGCTCCAATTATTAAGCGCTCCTACATTATAACCTATAGAAAAACTAAAGTCAAATGTTTTATACTAATTTACGAAATTTTAATTAAACTTCATTTAAACATTGAAAAAAAACTATGCCATTAATGATAGCATAGTCTCTTATTTTTAATTTAAGCCTTCTCTAACCTTAGCTTCAATCTCTTTTGCAATCTCAGGATTATTTTTAATAAATTCCTTAGCATTTTCTCTTCCTTGTCCAATCTTATTTCCTAAATAAGAGAACCAAGCTCCTGCCTTATTAATAATTCCTAATTCAACTGCTAAATCAACAAGCTCACCTGTCTTAGAAATACCTTGTCCATAGATAATATCTACTTCTGCTGTTTTGAATGGTGGAGCAACTTTATTTTTAACCACCTTAATATTAGTTCTATTACCTAATATATTGGTACCATCCTTAATAGCCTCTCCCTTTCTAATTTCCATACGAACAGAAGCAAAAAACTTTAATGCTCTTCCACCAGTAGTAGTTTCAGGATTACCAAACATTACACCAACTTTTTCTCTAATTTGGTTAATGAAGATAGCTACACAATTAGTTTTACTGATAATACCTGATAATGTTCTCATTGCTTGAGACATTAATCTTGCATGTAGTCCAACATGATTGTCTCCCATATCTCCATTTAACTCTGCTTCTGGTACTAATGCCGCAACAGAGTCAATAACAATAATATCGACACTACCTGATTCTATTAAGGCACGAGCAATATCTAAAGCTTGCTCACCACTATCAGGCTGTGCCAAAATAAGATTAGCAATATCTACACCTAAATTTTTAGCATAGACAGGATCTAATGCATGTTCAGCATCAATAAATGCTGCATATCCTCCGTTTGCTTGAGCACTAGCAATCGCATGTAGTGCAAATGTAGTTTTTCCTGAGGATTCAGGTCCATACATTTCAATAATTCTTCCTTTAGGGTATCCTCCTACTCCTAAAGCTCTATCAAGTGATATCGAACCAGATGGAATAACATCAATTTTTCTATCCACCTCATCACCCAATCTCATAACTGCACCCTTACCAAATTCTTTTTCAATTTGCTTAAGAGCATTATCTAAGGCTTGTAGTCTTGAATTTTCAGCCATAAAAAAACACCTCCATTAGAATAATAGTAACTTTTTTCAATTTTCTTCATTTTTTTTTGAAAATAAATTTATTTTTTTAAAAAGATTCAAAAATAATCTTTCTACTATTATAAAAATACTCGATACCAGATAAAATTGTCAATAGACAAGATGCCATAATTAATACATATGATATCCAAAATATAACAAAGTGCAAGCCAACAAAAAATGAAATACATAAAGCTATCATAGTGACAAATGTCTTAATTTTACCCATTTTTCCTGCTGCAATAACCTCACCCTTACTAGAGGCAAGCATTCTTATACCACTTACTCCAAATTCTCTAATAAGCATTATCATAAATACCCATAAAGGCATTAATTCCACTCCATTAAAATTAACATTATCAGCCATAAACATTGCCATAGCAGTGAAAACTAATAGTTTATCTGCTAGTGGATCTAAAAATTTTCCAAAAGTAGTTACTAAATTATATTTTCTTGCAATATTTCCATCTAAAAAATCAGTAAAAGATGCTATCGCAAATAAAATAAATTCAAAAAAATATAAATATGATAGACCACTATCAATAGTAAATATATTTTCTCTTAATTTTGGTATATAAAATAAAATAACCATAATAGGAATAATTAATATTCTAATTAAAGTTAATTTGTTAGGAAGTGTCATTTTATGTTTTTCTTTTGTTTTCATGTTTTTACCTCATATAAATTACATTAATTATTCACCAATAATTCTATTAATTACTGATTCTATACCACCTAAAATAAAATTTGCAGCTTGATAACAACCATTATCTACAATTTTAGCAATATAAATAAATAAATTACCATTTCCTTCAACATAAAAAGATTCATCATTTAAATCGTTGTTTCCAGTAGATATAAATATTATAAATCCAATTACAAGAATCAATAAAAGAATAATAAGACTTTTTTTATTTTTCATACAATCACCAATAAAATAATAGTATGAAATCAGAAAATAATTTATCAAATTTTATATAATTATACCAATTACCCCTAAAATAATTGCAATAACTATTCCAATCCCCGCTCCAATTATTATTAATTTGTTAATCCTAGAAAAATCCATAATTCTATTATCAACTATTTTGTTATTTTCAATAATTAATTCAATATTATTTTTTATATCATTAATTTGATTATTTAAATCTTCATTATTCTGATTAATAACATTCTCATGTTTTTTTATTATAATTGATAAATCCATTTGTTTTTTAGCAAGATCTTCTTGAGCTTTAAGCTGTCTTATTACATTTTTTAGTTCCTCTCTTGCTTGTTCATCAATTTCTTCTTCAGAAGCTTGATTCAATCTCATCTCAAGTTCTGAAACAACACATCGATTCATTGTAATATTAGTAACACCTAAATTAAATAAGTATTTTGTGATTTCAGCTAAAGCTTGTTGATATTCAAAACTCTTTTCTAATGCTTCAGTATTTTTAATTGTTGCATCTGCTAAAGCCATTTGAGTTTCCTGTATTGACTCTATAGTCCCCTTCATTTTAAATAGACCTGTTTTCATATCTCTAGCATTTTGAGCTTGTATTCCTGCAAGTTCTGCTTTTTCTTTAGCAATTATTAAATTATTTTTCAATTCATTCATTCTAGAAAATTGTCCCTGTATTATTTCTGGAACGTCATTTTCATTAATAGTAGAAACAGAGAAAAAATCTTTTTTCTCTTCCATACTATCACTCCCAGTCAATTATATTTTTAATATCATCCTTTAATCCAGGATTTTTATTTTCAACAGCATTAATATTTTCAGCTATCTTCTTTAAATCTTCTTTATTATCATTCATACTCTTAATTAAAGTTTCATTAGCATTTAATGCTGATGTAATAGCTTCTTCTATAGCCGTTTCAGTATTTTGAGCTTGAACCCAAACATCATTTTGCTTATAAAAAATCTTTTTATTTGTTAATGCATTATATTCATTCATAAGTTTAATTCTATCTTTTCTACTCTTATGAAGATTAATTCCCATTATCATATCTGTAGTAAGTGCTATAGCAGTTCTACAAACGCCAACATAATTTACTCGAAGTAAAAATCCACCTAAAAAATTTATTTGATTACCATTAGATTTTATAAATGAATTAATTAATGCATCAACTAAATCAAATGATGTCATTACAGTAGTTGCTATAGACATCATTCTTACAATAGTTCTATTATTAAATGGAATAGCCTTTTTTACTAAAGTTTTATTCAATTCTCTAATGCTCTTAATGTTATTTTCTTTAACTACTTTAATTAATTGTCTAATAAAATAAAATAATCTAACCAATATCTCATTTACTAAAACAGGTATACATTGTTTTCCTATTTCCAAAGCATTATTAGCGTTTATATAAGATAAAAATTTTAATGACCTATTTTTATCGTCCTTTAATACTTTACCATTTATTAAATCATTCGTCCAAGAATTAAACTTTTTTTCATTATTTTTGAAAGGAGCAAGGCTAGAAAATTCCTTTAAAGTATTAGTAATAGACTTAGGAGACCCCTTTAAAATCATCGAAGGATTATTCAATAATATGCCTGCTAATTTAAAGCTCCAATTCATAATTCCATTACTTAAGCAATTAGTATTATTGTCAGTTCCTAATTCACTAACAATTGAACTAACAATATTATTTTCACCCAAATTATTTGCTTTTGCTTTCATTGAATTAACTCTAGTTAAACTACTGGTATCACTCAATGAAAATTCACCAACAAAAAATGCATCTATTAGTCCTGCTAAAACACCACATCCAGCACTAACAGCATAATCAAGCATATCTCCATTATTTTCTAATTTATTAATTTTATTATTTAGATTATCAATTTCAAGCTTAATATCAGTTAACTGCTGGTTTAATATTGAATCTTTATTATCTTCGTTTTCATAAGGTATTACTTCCACCTCAATTTCATTGTTGTCTTCACTTGTTTTTATAAAAGCAGTAGGTTTCATAAATAATTACATTTGGAGACACGTTTTTTTAATAACGTGAGGAAAAATATTACACCTCGTTTCTAATAATATTGTTCATATTATATATTAATTGTGATTTACTACAATTAATATCTTTTGATATCTTTTCTCCATTTAATTTCCTGATATCAAAATTTTCACTTTTTTCAAAAATATAACAATAATCTTTGTTATATTTTTACTAAATCAAATAATCTATAATAAACATTCATATAACGTAGTAATTCAGTACTTTATTTAGTCAACAATCTTATTTGTATAATATTTAAATAGTAAACTCCTATCTAAAAATTCATTTATATTATAACAAAATAATGTCAATCAATAAAGAGAAAAAACAGCATAAAAAAATATTTTTAAATGCTGTTTTTAACAATGAGGAATTATTTACTAAAAATTATTACTTATTTTTAATTAATTCAACAACTTTAACAATAACAGGATACAATATTCCAGCAATAGGCCATACAATCCAAGTAATATGCCAATCATTTGAAATAAAACTATAAGTAAGGTATATAGCTACTGCAAGCATCCAATAAAGACTAGATACTAAACTTACAGATTTATTAGTTTCTTTTCTTTCCTTTGTATACTCACATTCCTGTAAAATCTTATTATATGCTGACATTTGACAACTAGCTACAATTATCAAAAATACACCTATTGATACAATTAAAAGTAATGCACAAACTCCTGCTAAAACATATTCACCATCATTTACAAATGCTGTAACTAACAAAGGAATCACACACAATACACATAAAATAATTCCAATTACCATCATGATCATATATGTTTGATAAAAGTTATTCTTCTTTTCATTAATATAACCAGTAACTCCATATTGAGTTTCAAACTCCTGACTATTAATAAATTCATATTTATTTAATTTAAAACCAGAAACAACAAATAATATTACAGCAATAGCTATAATTGCTAATAATGTAATCACTCCTATAGCCGAAGCTAAAATATCACTAATAAAACCTAAATAAGAAAACATTACAAGCAATAATAATGTAATAGGAGATAAGATACATAGCAATACTCCTATTGCAATATAATATTTAGTTTTATTATTAATAACTAAATAATCATTTACATCTGTCAATGATATCATTTTCTTATCACTATTTTCTTTTACTGGAGAATCATCCTCAACATCTAATTCATCTTTTAATAAATAATCTGTAGATACTCCAAAAATTTGACTTAATTCAATAATCTTACTGATATCAGGAATAGATTGAGCTCCTTCCCATTTTGAAACGGATTGTCTAGAAACACCAAGCTTAAGTGCTAAATCCTCTTGACTCATTCCGGCTTTTTTTCTTAAATTAATTAATTTGTCTGCAAAAATCATATTCATTTCCTCCCTAATTGCAGCATAATATTATCATTTTTTATAATTACATACCACCAATCCAACTTGGAAATTTGTCAACTGACAGTTGCAAAAGCCTATTTTTCTATAAAAATAAACCAATTATACCTAAAATTAACAAATGAACAGGATAATAAATATAAAATGCCCATTTCATAATTCTATTAATTTTATCATTATTACTCTTTTTTCCATTATAAAAATATAATGGTAATAATGCTAAAACAACACCAAATTGAATCAATCCATATATTAAATCTAATGCAAATAGATAAACTAATGCATATATACTTACATAAAATAAAGACCATATTATTTGTTTATAATGTTTACCTCTATTAGATCCAATAGACAGAATAACAAGTGCTGCTATTGAACTCCAATCAGCTGGAAATGATACAATACATAATAAGAAAATAATTAATATCTTTTGCCAATTCTTTAATTTATTAGAATCATTTATCATAAGCATTAATAATCCAATAAAATAAGCCCATAAAACACTAGCCTGATTTAAAAATCTAGTAATTCCTTCTCCTGTTGCAAATGGAATTATAGCAAGCCATCCATATTCTTTAAAGCTCATAGATTGTATCATATAAGGAATATGAGATATTAAAGAAAAAATAAATATTCTTAATAAATATTTTTTCTTATCTCTTGTATAATGATATCCCTCTGCTATAAAATATGCCATTATTGGAAATGCAAGTCTTCCAATAATATGCATTATTATCGCAATAACATTATTAGAATATCCTGGATATAATAACCAAGTCAAATGGTCAATAGTCATAGCTATAATAGCAATTAATTGTAAATGTAATTTATTTAACTTTTTAATTTTCATAAAAATATAACACCTCAAACAGCAATTCTATATAAATGCATATGAATTACAACGCAATAATTAATTTTATAAATTATTATCTAAATTATTTAGTATGAATATATTAACATAAAGATAGTATATTTTCATAGATAATAAGATTAATATCATTAAATACCAGTTTATTTTTATGTTATTAGTATATTTATATAATCTTTTCTATTTATTATTTTAATTTACAAATAATTAAATTCTAGCAAGCAATAATCAAACCATCATCTATTTAACAGATGACTTTACATTTATTGAATTAGCGATATTAGATGAATTATTTAATGGACTTATTTGAGACGTTAAAAAATTCATCATCTCATCAAACGCATCTTCTCTTCTGATTTTTCCGTGTTCTACTAAATCTTTAATATATATTTCATTTTATAAGTTAATTAAATATCATTTTTTCTCGTTTTTACTTTAGAGCTTTCGCATTAATATATCATTTAATTAATTAAGAATCAATATATTAGCATCCATTTTTATGAATTTTAAGGCAAAAGTGTCCTAACTTTCGCATAAGAAATAAAAAAAATTTGTTTTGATTTTTAATATCACCACCAAAAAGCAGTTTTCACACGATAGTTTTGTCCTTTCGCGTAGTTTTCATTTAAAATTTATACCTTTCGTGTAGATGAATTGCCACTTAACATTATTTTTTTATGACTTCACTAACTCTCTATAACTAAAATTTCACTTCAGCTTTTAATTGTAATTTGACATCTCTTATTGTTTTTCTTAATGTTTTCAAATTTATAACATTACTAAAAAACATTTAATATGAAAGTACTGTATTTAAAGTTTTATTCAATTTTCCATATTAGTAATAATCTCTAACTGCTTGTAAAACATCATTTTTCCCACTTACTACTCTACTTGTGATTAATCCATATAGACTTCATTTAAAATGATATTATTTTTTATTGATAAGAGTCTCAGTATTTTTTAGCATTCATATTATTTTCCAAGTTCTATTTCACAATTTATAGAAAATAAAATCTACGAATTTTACTTCGTAGATTTTTCTATTTTATATGAATATTTAATTTAAGTGAAACTCTAATTATAATTCAATATATTATTTTTAACTATTATCTATTCTTAACTGTTTTAATTAATGAGTAGATTACTATTATGATAATAGCCATTATGATGGCTATACTTGTAAATATAGATAATAGTTTCATATCATTAGAATATTCACCATTAGCTAATATCAAAGTATTTTGTAAAACTAAAACAGACATAATTGCTGCAATCATATTAATTAGTCTAATTTGCTTAACAATAGAATCATCATTAGCTTTAACCTTATTAATGTTAAAAATCGCCATTGTAATACTATATGTAGTATATGCTGCTATGGCAATAGCTGGTATTAATCCCCAATCATAAATTCTTTTATTTTGAACGAGTATTACAGCAGGACCTATCATAGCTATTGTTGTAATAATTAAAATAATAAATGAAATAAAAATGATAATATTTTGTTTATTTGTCTTTCCATTTTTATTGCAATTTTTGCCTAAGATAAGCAATGCTTTTATAAACATTAATAATAAATAATAACCAAAAATACTAAGATGCCATATAGAATTAAAAACAAATCCAATTACTCCATTATATAAAGAGAAGGCAAAATTAAATAATACTGAAATGCTTGCGAAAATGTATGTTCTCCTATTATAATCAATTTTCAAATAATTAATTATCTTTTTCATCATAACTAGTAATTAACCTCTTAATAAAATCAGAAACTTCATTGACAGGAATTTTACAATCATCAAATATCCAATCAAGTATAAGAGAGGATATTCCATTCATATAGAAATCCATCATATATTTATGCCATTTTAAATCTAAACCGAATTTTTTCATAATAGGTGAAAATAAAGAATTAAACATATTTTCATAAGTAGAATCAGACTTAAATAGATTGGGATAATTCTTGACTGCTTTATATACTCTTTTATTTTCTTTAATAAAATTTAAATATGGAATTAAATATTCATCCTTAATCAAATATAAATCTTTTAGATTATTATTATTTATTATAGATATATTATCACTAGAATTAAAATGCTTAGAAAATGAAATAGATAAACTAGAAATAACCTCTTCTAACAAATCATTCAAATTGGAATAATGAAGATAAAATGTAGATCTATTTACATTTGCCTCTAAGCAAATATCCTTAATTGTAATATATTCAAAATCCTTGTGCTCAAGAAGAATAATAAGTGCATCATTCATTTTCTTAGCGGTATTAAAATATTTACTTTCATTTTTATTCATGATTGATGCACCCACTTTCTACTCTTCTGAAATTTCTTTTGCTAATTCAGTAATTTCAAATGCATATTTTTCTTTTCTAGTTTTTAAGATTAGTGAATAGATTGGATAATTAATTACACATGCTGCTAAGCCAATTACTCCTAAAATAATACCTACTACTAATCCAATTATATCACTTGGACCAAAATCTGTCATTATCATACTCATTCCTGAACCTAAAATTAAAGCCGATACAATTCCAAATGTGAAAGCAAAAATATTTGCAGGTTTTTTCACCTTTTGATCTAGTTTTTTTAATCTTACCACCTTTGAAGCTGTTTTTGGTGCATATTCTTCTGCAATACGCTTTGCATATACTTTGTCTAAATTTTCCATTATAATATCCTCCTTGTCTTTATGACATATATAGGATATTAAATTATTGATTCTATCTGAACAACACAAATTTAATAAAGTGTTGATTTTAAAAAAAATATTGAAAATGAATTTAAAATGTTTTCTTTTTCAACAAGCGATACAAATTCTCTTGAGATAAGTTCTTCTAGATATTCTAAGTTTAGTAACAAGAATAGAATAGTGGTACATAATTTCTTGACCTAACTGGTATAAAATATCTTGACTTTATCACCTTTCGTTCCGTATTCATTGTATATAAGGAAAAAGAGCTTTGCAAAAGTGCGGTTAAACACTCTCACAAAGCTCTGCTGTTTACTTACAAAACGGAACTAACTCCCTTTATGCAAAAAAATAGCCAATACTTTCGTATCAGCTATACTTAACTATAATGGCAAGGTACGACAATATTAATACAATTTAAATATAATCGTTTAATAATGAAACCACCTGCTTGTAATCGTTTAATAATAGTATCTAATCGATAAATAGGAATTTGACTACATCTTCGTAATCGTTTTTATCTCAATTATCATATCATTTATTACATCTGATATACTCTCTCTGAACATTCCTGCAAATAATCTGTTCAGATTTTCGTCAAAGCGATTAGGCAAAATCTTGCATTCCTCAGAACAAATACTTTGCATTCTCTTCTCCCCAGGGTGTGTCATCTCATTCAGTGCAAAAATAATATCGAAATAACTTGCGAGGAATTCAGCAACCCTATGATTGACGCTTACAAGGTCCCCTCTATTCTCTGCCTTTTTTATCTGCATATCAAATGACGGTAACATACCACTAAGAAGCTTTAGATTATTGGATATGATCTTCTCCTTTAGCTTCTTTGGATATGGAATCCGATATTTTTCCTGTAGAGCGCTCAGTTTTCCATTTTTATCTATTACAATTTTAGCGGTAATGAGATTATGCCACATACAAGTGGTATAGCCATTACATGGCACACAGTCTATTACAACAGAGGAAACCATGTCTTCAAAATCCTGCATATTTCTGTAAATGATGTCCATATCAATTCCATCATTTAAGGTAACATCATCTTCAAGTTCCCAAAAGGAATTCCCGATTTCCATATATCTGCAGTATTTTTCCAGAATATTTCTTCGCACATTTTCATCAATACTGCTTGTTATGTACACATACACATCGTAATCTGATTTTTCATCATTTCTACCAGTCGCTCTTGACCCACCAAGAGCAATCGCTTCTACTTGCGAAAGGCTTCCAAGTTCTTCAAACAATTCATTAACGTCAATTTTCATCGTTGTTTCTCCTTTACAAATTCTAATTTATTTGTTTGTTTCACTTAAATTAATTGTACTCAAACTCAAAATCACCATCTACACATTTACCTGTCGATTCAAGAATAATGTAGATTGTTTTTTCATTATCATATTTATTATGAAGTGTAATCGTTTCGTCGTAGGATTCTCCACCCTTAA
>JBGVLG010000108.1:0-2465 GCA_045124155.1 Anaeroplasma sp. | reverse complement strand
TTACACTCCAGTTTTTTAATATTCCTTCAATGTATTTATAACTTACAACTTTAGTTCCGTTTTTAGTTCCTGCATCTACTGCTTTTTTTACTGTATCTTCACCATGTATTTTTACTTGATCTGAAAGCAAATCAATTGAATTAGCATCTAAATTAATTCTATTCCTCCAGAAATACTCTATTATGTTTTTAATAGAAGAATTTTTAATAGAAGAATTTAATAGATTAATATTATGCTCGGGATTTATTTCCGTTTCCTTCGGATTTGATTCCGTTTCCTTCGGATTTGATTCCGTTACCCTCGGATTTATTTCCGTTACCCTCGGATTTATTTCCGAACTATCGGATTTATTTCCGACAGGCATTTCATATTTAGTATCAGTAAGTCCTAAATAATTAGGGCCTATTGCATAAAAACTATAAGTTCCAAACTCTTTTACAGTTTTATGTTTTAATACTCCTTTTGAAGCCATAGCTTTTAATCTTCTGTATATGGTATCTTTCTTCCAATTTATTATAGGAAACGCTTCTTGAATCCCTTCATATTTAATCCAATAATACATATCGTTATCTAATATTTTTTTAACCATTTTTCCTGTGTCTTTGTAGTCAACAAACCATCTTAGGATCATTAAATCTCTATCATCTAATCCTAATTCAATAGCTTTTTGTTGACTGAAACCATGAATTGTATATTTCATTTTATCACCTCTTATTTATTCCCAATAATACTCTATTGTTTCTCTCCATTCGCTCCAGTTTTTACATTCTAAAGTTATAGCTTTTAATTCTTCTATTGCTATACCAGAATCATATCCATTCTTTAATATTAAAAAAGCTTTTCTTGAATCAAAATAACTGAATCTGTTTTTAGCAATGCCTTTTATATAATGTAAATCTTTTAGTTCTGGATTATCTTTTTGCATTCTTCTGTTCTTTATAATTGCTTCTATCTTTTTCATGGCAGTTTCTGGTTCATATTGTCCAAATGATATTACCGAACATTCCAATACTTCATTGAAACCATATTTTTTAATAAGTTTAATTATATTTTTAGTTCCTGTATTAGTTAAACTTATATTTAATGAATTTTCTAAGTTAACTATTTCAATAAGTTTATTAACTTCTTCATGTTCTATATTTAATAGTTCTATTCTCCATTTAGACATCATTTCAAGCTGTTCTCTTCTTTTGTTTAATTTATCTAATTCTTCTTTTTGTAACTTTAAAGTTTGATTATCAGTAAGTTTTTTATTACTTTTTCCTCTGTTACATTCAAAACAAGAAGTTATTAAATTTGAAATATCATTGTCTCCGCCTTTTGATACTGGAATTATATGATCTACCTCCAACACAACATCTGGAGCACTTTTACCGCAATATTGGCAAGTAAAGCTATCTCTTTTAAATACTTCAAATCTAACTGATTTTGATAAATTCTTTCTCTTAGCCATGTTTATAATTTCTCCCTTATACCATGTTTAATATATTTATAAATCCTTCATACCTTTGTTTATCATTATTCTAATAAAGTTAGATACTGATGTACCGTATTTATTAGCTTCTTCTTTTAGATATTCAATTTCTTTTTCAGTTACTTTAAAAGTTATAATCTTCTTTCTTCTTTCGTCTTGTTCTCTAGTTTTAAGTTCCATTATCTCACCTCCTATTTATATATTACCATAAGGTAATACCAAAGTCAATAGAAAAACAACATATATTTTTCAGAAAACATAACAAAGATAACATAAAAAGGAGGTAAAAACCTCCCCTATAATTTATAGTTGATCTTTTCTTAATTCTGATTCATCGTTTATTATATCTTGCAACACTTTCTTTAAAAGTATAACTTCTTCTTCTGAATTGCATCTAGCAAATCCTTCTTTAACACCTTCTGAAACCACGCTAATTGGCTCTGTAACCTTATTTATTAATTTGATAAACATATAATCCCTCCTATTTAACCTTAGCCTCTAAACGGCTACAAACGCTATTATAATCTTCTATTGATAAATCCTCAATTTTATCTTTTCCAAACTCTGCTTTAATTACTTTCTTTATCTCTGGTTCTTTTATTCCAGCTTTTAATCCTATTGCTAGTAGTCTGCCTACTTGTTTAGCTGATAGTTTACCAGTTGATCTGGATTGTTCAGGAGTGTTATTACCGTATGTGGCTATATTAGCATCGTCATCAATGCACTCACATATTCCTAGCAATGCAGCTAATTGGTATCTTTTACTATAAGTTATGCAACTCCCCATAGATTGTGGATCATTCTTTTGTGGTTTCATTTTTAATACTTCGGTTTCTATCATTTCTCCACTTTCATGGATTAGTTTAGTTTTAACAAATATATATTCTCCATCCCCTGTAGCTTCTTGTATAACAGCTAATCCATTCTTAGCTAATATTGGTCTTGCTGTTTCCAATATCCCATCTAAGCTGATGTAAGTTGATTTAAAAAA
>JBGVLG010000107.1:0-3945 GCA_045124155.1 Anaeroplasma sp. | reverse complement strand
TTAACTATGAACACTCCATATCTTGCAGATAAATTAAATGAATATAAGTATGAACTGGAAAGGGAGATACTATCTTTCCATGGATTAAATAATAATTTTGAGAAAAAGGAAAGATTATTAGTTGATGAAGTAAATTCTAATAATGATTTTATTGATAGAAATGTAGAATTGATGTATAGACAACGACAATTAGCGTGTGAACAGATGAATAAAAAATTTGGTTGGAATGTAAAAGTTATTAATTTAAATGAACAAGCAAAAGAAAAACAAAAGTTAGATTTAAAAAAGGAGGAACAAGACAATGAGTAAATACACTTTAGAATTAAGGTATCTTTACAAAGATAAAAATTTCAAATTGTTTGATTTTCCTTATAACTTATATGATAATGATTTAAAACCATGGTTTGAGGAAAAGTTTTTCCAACACTTTATGTTTTATGAAATAGGTTTTGACAGTGTAGCAATGTTTAAACAAAGGTTAATGTCTAAGTTAAATGATATATTTCCATATTATAAACAACTCTATGATACTGAAATAGCAGCGAAAAGCGTTGACTTCTTATTAAATAAAGATTTAAAAGAAAGTTATGTTAGAGAATTAACTTCAAATAGCAACTCTAGTCAAGAAAGTAATGCTACAAGCAATGGACTTTCAACCAGTGGACAATTAACTCCTAGTTTAATATCAAACTCACAAAAAATTGATAAGTTTATGGACACTGCTCAAAAAGATGAAAGCTCAAGTAATTCAACTGCAACTGGTGAAAGCACTGGAAATAGTAAAGAAGAATATACATTAACTAGTCAAGGTAACATAGGTATTACATCTAGTGCAGAATTATTATCTAAATGGAGAGATGTATTAATAAATATTGACTTAATGATATTTGAAGAGTGTAACGACTTATTTATGCAAATTTTTTAAAAGAGGGTAAAAAATTCCCTCTTTTTGTAATATATATTAATTATAAGGAGTGATACAATGTCTAAAGAAAATAACAAAGTTGATATTAATAAACATGAAATCGATATTGACACTTTAAAAAAACAAAATGTTAATGACTTATTATCTATAAAAGAACTTTATAAAAGAATAGAAGAACTAGGAGAAAAAACTTCACAAATTAAATATATTGATAATACAATAGTTAAAAAAATAAAAAAAGAATATGAAAAAATAGAAAAAATAATTTTAGATGAAAATATACAATTTAAATTATCTAATGATATTGAATCAATTAATTCACAATTGGATACTATTGCGAAGAATAAAACAAATTGGGTAAATGTAGTTGAATATGGAATTGATAATAGTGGATTAGAAGATGTAACAACAGAATTACAAAAATTAATAGACGATAATCAAGGCAAAGTTATTTATCTACCTGGTGGAACTTACTTAATTTCACAAATAAAATTACCTTTGGCTACAACTTTACAAGGTGATGGTATACATTCAACTATATTAAAAGCTACATCTAATTTAGATATGATTGTATTAAAAGATTATCTATCAGCTCATGTTTTAATAAAAGATTTGTATATAGATGGTGATTATAAAGCTACAAGAGGAGTTTGGGCATACAAAGAACAATATTTTTTAGAGTATTTAGACAATTCTTTTAACTTAGATAATGTATATGTAAAAAGATGCACTGTAGCTAATGTTCAACTAGGTAAAGAAGATACGGCTTCAATCATGGAATGTAAACTTACTAATGTTAAGTGTGAGCAAGGGAAAGGCGTTGGATTATATCTAGCGAATAAATGTACAGATAGCTACTTCGAAGGTATTTATTGTGCTAGTAATGAAGGCGGTGGAATACACAGTAACGGTTACAATTTAAAATTTGTAAATTGCAAAGTCTGTTGGAATGGTACAAAAGAAAATCAGAAAAGTGGTGCATATATAAATAAAGGTTCACTCCACACATTCATTAATTTCGAGAGTCAAGATAACTATGGTCATGGTTTGTATGCTGATACTACAGTAGATTTAAATGTGCAAGGTTTGTTTGATAGAAACGGAAACGGTGGTTTTAATAGTAATGGTGAACAAATAGCACCAAAAGTACCTGAAAAATATGGTGTATATTTAAAAGATAGTAATTTTGTAAACTTAAACATAATAGCCACTAATGGAATGTATATAGAAACAGGAAAATATACACAAAAAGCTGGTTTAGGTTTTAATAAATGTAAAAATGTAAATGCTAATATTATTGCAAGTCATCATAAATATTATTTCATCAATGAGGATAACGAAAGCTATAATATAGATGTTAATGTAAATGGTCACAAATGGATTAATATTTTACCTACTATTTCCATAGAAGATAATACACAAAACGGTGTAAGTTTTAAACAAATAAATAATAATACTTTTTCTGTAAATGGTACTGCAACTAATAAAACTAAAATTGACTTGTTAGGTGTATATGGAAATACCACTCCTCTGATGACTATTCCAGCTAACTCTATATTAAAAATAAAGAATGCAAATATAGAAACGAATGTATATTTATTAGTAGTTACAAATAAAACAAGTATTTTAGCAAACGTTACAAAAGAAAAATATGTTTTAATAGAAGAAGATACAAATTTAAGTGAAGTTGCTTTGCAAGTTGATTCGGGAAAAGTTATTAATAATGTTTTTGTAATGCCAACACTTGAAATTATACAACTTGGAAGTGAATAATTGATAAATATTACAAACTAAACCTAAGGAGGTAAATTAATGATAGATAAATTTATGCATGGTTTTTTAAACAGAGTTTATAATTTAGAAGATTATACCCAACTGGAAATTAATTCAAAACTTATACAAAAGATAGATGAAGTAATTGACGAGTGTAATAATGCTTTTGAGTTTGTTGGCTGGTTAAAGGAACAAGGTGTACCTGATGAAGTACAAACAATAATAGATACAATGTTAGAAGATGGAACACTAGAAAACTTAATTAATATAGAAAAATTAAATCAATTATCATCAGAGTTAACTAACAATATTAATCAATTAACCAGTGAAACGGAAAATAAAGTTAATCAAATGAATAATACAATGAATAATAGAATAAATGAAACTGTTGATTTGGTTAATCAAAGTAAAACTGAACTTGATAATTTAATGGACAGTTTTGAAACACAAACTGGAAATTTAATTAATGAGTTTAAAGAAGAAATAAATGCAGAATTAAAAGATATTAAATCTATTAAAATATGTATTAATGTAGAACAATTTAAAAATGCAATAGAAGAATCAAAAACAAAACCTACTATTATTTACCTAGTACAAGGGGAATATATAATAAGTGATATTATATTCATACCTAGTAATACAAAGATAGTTGGATTAGGTGAAGTTATAATAAAGACTAATAATTTAAACTGTTGTTTCTCTAATTTTACTAGTGGCTACGCAAATGAATACAATGGCACTAAAAATATCACAATAGAAAATATAACATTTGATGGACAAAATAATAATAAAGGATTGACATTAATTGGTATAGGACATGCTGAAAATGTATTAATTGAAAATTGTACTTTTAAAAATCTACAAAAATGGCATATGATAGAATTTAACGCCGTTCGTAAAGGTTATATTAATAACTGTAGATTTGAAAATTATGGAACAAGTGGTGATAGTGGTACAGAGGCATTGCAACTCGATAGCATGATAAGCGAAGAACAGTTCCCATGGTTTGGTATCTATGATGGTACTGCTAATAAATCTATAATAATAGAGGGAAATTACTTTACTAATATAGGAACAAAGTGTATAGGTGGCCACAGTTTTAAAGAGGGTTCAGTTCAAAAAGATATAATTATAAAAAACAATACTTTTGATACTGTTCACACTGCAATAAATATAAATGACTTTGACAGATTAACAGTAACAAATAATAATTCAAGAAGTTGTCGATTTTTCCTAGTTAGTGAAAA
>JBGVLG010000106.1:0-33254 GCA_045124155.1 Anaeroplasma sp. | reverse complement strand
TAGTAATAATATCTATAAAGTCATCCTTTACTTCATTAACAAGTATTTTATGTCTATATTTAACACACCAAACGATATGATAATATAAGTCATAAACATAGCCTCTACCATATTTCATGTGACCACATCCTCTAATAATATTTTACCATGAAATATGACATTTGCATAGAAAAAATTGAAATTTATATACGTAGTATATAATTTTAGAAAAATAATTTGACATATGCATATTATAAATATAATTTTATGTTTTTTGATAAAAATAAAAAAGAGCCTTACTCGCGTGTGAACGAGTGTGCGGCTCAGTCTCATCAATACCAAAAGTTCTAGGAAGAGATAGAGCAAATAAAAACAAGTCAAAATATCATCAATTATCAATATTTGAAATCAATGATTAAATAATTACTTTGTAATTATCATAAAATGCCAAAATATTAAAACTCAATAGAATATAATATTTAACATATTATTTCATTATAAAAAAAATGCAAAAGAATTTATCATAACGATTCTTTTGCATTTGATTATTAATAATTTACTTGATATAAGTATAACCCACATCCATCAGCAGTTTTAAATAATATATTAGTATCTTGAGTTTCTAAAATATGATTGATAATATTAATATCTAATTTCCCTCTTCCAATATCAATTAATATACCCATCATTCTTCTTATTTGATATTTTAAGAATCCAGTACCAACAAATATAAATTCTAAATAATTATCATATTCATTCATTTTAGCTTCATATATTGTTTTAACAGTATCTTTTCTAGGATCAATTGAGCTTGATGAAAAACCTTTAAAATTATGAGTACCAATAAATAACTTAATAGCCTCACCCATTAAATTATAATCTAATTTATAAGAAATAAAGGCTTGATAATTAGCTAATAAAGGAGAATACTCTTTTTTATTTATATAATAACGATATTCTTTTGATTTAGCACTAAATCTAGCATGAAAATTAACATCTACTTGTTCAATTGATTTAAAATAAATATCCTTAGGTAAATATGAATTAATACCTCTTTTTAATCCTAAAGGAGGTATTTCATTTTCTAAATCAAAATGAATAACCTGTCCTAACGCATGAACATATCTATCTGTTCTACCAGAAGAATATATTTTAATATCTTCATTAGTTAATTTGAATAAAGCATTCTTTATTTCTAGTTCAACAGTTCTTAAATTATCTTGAATTTGAAATCCCATAAAATTAGTACCATCATAAGAAATTATACATTTATAACGATACATAAATATTACCCCAAATAACTAAACCAATTAATACTAAAATAACTAAAGAAGCAATAATATCTATTGGTTTAATTTTTAATTCATCAAGCTTGGTCCTTTTTCCATCAACTATATATCCTCTTGCCTCCATCGCATTAGCTAAATCCTCAGCTCTTTGAAATGAAATAACAAACATTGGAATTAATAATGATACTATTTGATTTACCTTTTGAAATAATGATCCCTCATTAAAATCAACACCACGAGATGCTTGAGCATTCATTATTTTTCTACTTTCCTGCATTAATGTAGGAATAAAACGTAAGGTCAATGAAATCAACATTGAAAAAATTCCAACTGGTACCTTTATTAGCTTAAGTGGTGATAATACAGCCTCAAGTCCATTATTGATATCTGTGGTCATTGTTGTTAATGTCAATAATGATGTTATTCCTATCATTAATACTATTCTTAAGAATAAAAATGCTGCATTAGTAGCACCTTCTTGATAAATATCAAAATTAAAGGTTAAGAAATTTAAATTAAAATTCCAACTAAATAATTCAAAAGGATTACACCATAACACTAAAAAGCCTAAAAAAATTACTAATAATAACATTATAGTTTTAAATGGAATAATTTTCTTTAATAAATAATATGATATAAATAATCCAATAATTATTAATATTTGCCATAATCCTAATTGCATAGGAAATGAATATAATAAATTTTCTTTATTACCTGTTGAATATATTAATTGTAATAATACAGTAAACATCAATAAAAATATAATAGCCTTTAAACCCTTTAATACCTTAAGAGGAGGTATTCTTGTTGTTAAAAACATAATTATATAAATACCTAAAGCAATAAGCATTCCATATAAATTAGGGATAAAGAATAATAATACTACTAATAAAACAGAAAATATTATTTTTAATCTGGGGTCTAATTTATATATCCAGCTATTACCCGGTACATATTGTCCAAAACTTATATTATCCATTATATACCTCCTTTCCTAGATAAGAAATTAATTCCTCTAGACTAAAGATATTATAAGGTATATTAGTTTTAAGATTATCATTCAAATAATCAATAAGCTTTAAAACCTCAGGCTTTTCTAAATGATTATCAATATATAAATTATTCTTAAATAAATCTATTTTATTTCCATCATAGCTTATTTTAGAATCATTTAATACTACTAATCTTGTAGCATATTTATAAACAAAATTCATATCATGAGATATTAAAATTATAGTTTTACCTGTAGATTTATGAATTTCATAAAATAATTCCATTATCTCCTCTGCACCCTTAGGGTCTAAACCTCTTGTGGGTTCATCTAATAATAAAATATCAGGATCATATGCTAAAATACCAGCAATTGCTACTCTTCTCATTTGACCTCCACTAAGATTAAATGGAGATTTATTTAACAAATTTTCAATATTTAATAATTTTGCAATTTCTATTGCCTTAGCTTTAGCTTTTTCTTCACTAAGACCAAAATTTTTTGGTGCGAACATTATATCCTTTAATACTGTTTCTTCAAATAATTGATATTCTGGAAACTGAAATACAAAGCCTACTCTTTTTCTAACATTTTTAAGCTTAGGATTTTTTTTCTTTTTAGGAGTAATAATATTATCAAATACTACTACATTTCCCTTTGAAGGTAATACTAAGCCATTCATATGCTGTAATAAAGTTGATTTACCACTACCTGTTTTTCCAATTATTGCGATAAATTCATTCTTATCATTTATTTCTAAATTTATATTACTTAAAGCTACAGTATATTCATGCTTTTTAAGTCCAGGATAGTAATGGTCTACTTCTTTAAATGATATTGCCATAATAAATCCATTACCTCCTTATTATCTTTAAGCTTTGAATCTTTAGATGCTTCATAATATGCCTTTAAGCTAAAGGGCATATCTAAATTAGAGCTTAATAGAATATCTCTTTCATTAAATATGTCTTCTGGCTTACCCTCACAAATAATTTTACCTTCCTTTAATACTATAATATTATCTGATAATTGAGCAAAATTTAAATCATGAGTAATACTAATAATAGTTTTATTATAATTAGTATGGAGCTCTTTAATTAAATCAATAATATCCTTTGTACCTTCAGGATCAAGCATTGAGGTTGCTTCATCTAAAATAATAATATCACAGTTCATAGCTAAAATCCCTGCAATCGCAACTCTTTGTTTTTGTCCTCCTGATAAGTTTTCTGGTTCTCTTAGCTTATATTCAAACATATCAACCTTTTTTGTAAATTCATCAATAAGCTTATTCATTTCTTCTCTTTCAATTTGATGATTTTCTAGTCCAAAGGCAATATCATATTTAACATTAAAGCCTACAAATTGATTATCCGGATTTTGAAATACAATTCCCACTCTATGTCTTATTTTATCAACTGTTTTTTCAGTTAATTCAATTCCATCATATAAAATACTACCTTTAGTAGGCTCTAATAGCCCTACTAACAATTTAGCAATAGTTGATTTTCCAGAACCATTATGACCAATAATAGAAAGCCATTCCTTATCCTTAACCTTAAATGATACATCGGTTAACGCATGATCCTTTGAATTATATGAAAATGATAAATTATTAACCTCAATCATCTAAATCCCTCAATTCTTAATCATTTAACATTAATTTAATGATTTCCTTATCTGTTTCACTCATACCAACTCTAGCTAATAAGCCAACTGTTTCTATAGTATGCTCTAAACCTTTTTTAACAATACCATCTCCACTATGGAAATGATTACCATTTTTATACATACAATATCCCATAATACCTGCATCAACTGCAGATGAGATTTTAGCTGCACATGATGCCTTAGCTCCATCACAAACAATACCAGAAGTAATTGCTAAAGCATTAACTAAGGTATAGGATATTGCTTTAAAATCTCCACCCTCTAAATAACAAATACCAGCACCAGAGGAGGCTCCAGCACTAACTACTCCACAATAAGCAGATAAAGTACCAATTCCTGTTTTTAAATGAATTGTACATAAATTAGAAAATGCTAATGCTCTATATATTTTATCCATATCTGCATTAATTTCTTTTCCATATACAATTACAGGTACACTTGCAGTAATACCTTGATTACCAGAACCAGAATTAATAATAACTGGCTTTTCACAGCCATTCATTCTTGCATCACTTCCAGCTGCAGCATAGGCTCTAGCCTTAATAAATGGAGAATCTCCATATGTAGCTAGTAAGGTTTTACCAATATTAGCTCCATAATTATTATTAATACCTTCTTCTGCAATTGCCATATTATAATTAATTTGTCTATCTAATATTTCTTTTATATCATCAATTTCTACAATATTTGCAAAATCTAATATTTCTTTAATAGTAATTGTCTTTTTAAACTCATCTAATTCTTTATCAACAATTACATGAGTCTTACAATTCTTTTTTGGTAAAGTTAAATTATTACCATCATAAACCATTTCAGATACATTAGTATGAGTATCTACAATTCTTACATAAGAATAATGTTCTTTTGAATAGGCTTTAATTCCAATATCAAATATATGACCATCTTCATTTGTTTTTATATTAATAGGAACGTTCCTTTTAAATTCATCAATTAGCTTAATTTCTTCTTCCTTAACTGAAGCTAAAACCTCAAGTTCTTTTTCACAATCACCTAAAGTAAAACCTGCTGCAATTGCAGTATCAATACCTCTTCCACCATTAGTATTAGGAACAATAACACTTTTTACATTTTTAACAATATTAGCACTAACAAATGCCTCAATTTTTAAAGGTGTATCATTTAATACCTTTTTAGCTAAGCTTGCTGCATAAGCTAAAGCTACTGGTTCTGTACAACCCATAGCTGTACTTAATTCTAAAGCTAATAAATCTATATATTTAAAATATCTAATACTATTCTTTTCCATATAAATTCTCCTATGAATATAAAAATCCGTATAATAATATACTTTAAATTTAGTCAAATTTCAACATAATTACTATCAAACAAAAATTATTTTTTCTTAATTTATAAAAGAAAAATAAACACAACCATTTTTATTTTATCTTTTATAAGATAAAAATTTATTTATTTCATTATTTTTTCAAATTCAAACATACCTTCTCCCACATCGCCAATAAAATTATCTTGTATATTTGGATCAGGATTATATTTATTCCAAAATTCAATAATATGGAATTTTAATTTATTAACATAAAAATGAATATTTCTAACATCAAAATATGGAGTACAAGTAATCCATTTTTTTGTTTTTGGATATAGTTTTTCTATTTCTTCCCAAATAATTTGTCCTATTCCTTTAGATTGAATACCCACTTTAACAAATAATAAATCTAAATGATTGATTTGTGTTTCAGGATTAACATTAACTATTACTCCTCCAATTATGTATCCATTTTCATCTATCATTTCATAAGCATGACCATTAGTATCAAATAAACATTCATCAATATCCTTTTCTGGTAGAACTTGATTTTCTTTTTTTTTAGTATAGGATTCAAATCCATATTGGAATGCTTCTTGCATAAGCCTTTTAAATTCTTTTACATCATCTTTTTTTAATTCAATTAATTTCATGTTTCCTCCTAAAATAAAAAACCCGAAACTATGGTATTAACCAAGTATTCCGAGCTCACTCGACACCTAATCAACTATTGTGCTACGACACTAGTTCTCAGGTGACCATTCTATAAAATTATTAATTATGATGAGGTTCTCCTCTATGTGAACATGAATGCATGGCATTTGGATTACCAACTAATGTTCCATTCTTATACGCTCTAATTACATCTTTAACATCACCATATGCACCAGGTATTAGTTTCAATCCTGATGATTCAATAGCCTCTACACCATGAGACCCAATACCCCCACATATTAACACTGAAACGCCAAGTGATTTTAGATATGGAGCTAAATCGTGATGTGAATATCCTCCATTATCTATAATTTTTTCTTCACCAGTTTCTTCATTAAATAAATAAAAATATTCAGTTCTTCCAAAATGTTGGAATACAGAATTTGTTTTTCTATCATAAGTAATTGCTATCATATTATCTTCCCTTCAAATAAACCTGAATAGATTATAACATATAAATAATTATATTACTATTATAATAGTAAAAGAATACTATCACTTTTGTCACATATGGATGTTATGTCAATATAAAAAATAGCCAATACTTTCGTATCAGCTATACTTAACTCTAATGTAATAAAAAATTTTATTTTCTACAATGCACCTTTTCTACTCATATTTAAGTGATTATGCTTAGGGACACATGCCTGGTATGACAAACGTGACACTTAGGTATGATATGCATATTTTATACAACAAAAAAATTTATAAACAAGTTTAATACTAAACCAAATTAATGCTATTATTTTAATCTAATATAATATGTTGACTTACCAATACCTTCTTTTCTTATTTCTCCTAAATCACATAATTCTTTTAAGCTTCTTTCAATACTAGTTGATGATAATGAAGGCACAAGTTCTAATATATCCCTCTTTGTAAATTTTCCTAGTTTTGAATTAACAGCCATTCTTACCACTTCAATACTAGATTTCTTGTCTGATACCAATTCTACTCTTTCTTCGAAATCATTATATGCACTAACAATCGTACTTAACAAATATTTAATAAATGGAGTAGCGTCATCTTCATTTTCATGCCATCCAATTTGAGAATCATATAATGCATCATAATATAAATCTTTATTCTTAGCTATTTTAGCTTCAAGTGATATATACTTTCCTACATAATAACCAGAACGATATAAAAGTAGTGTCGTTAATAATCTAGACATTCTTCCATTCCCATCAATAAATGGGTGGATGCATAAAAAGTCATGAATGAATAATGGAATTAATATAAGTGGATCTACTACTCCTTCACCAAGAGCCCTATTGTATTCATCACATAATTCTTGCATAGCAATTGGTGTCTCAAATGGTGATAATGGAGTGAATAAAGTATAAGATTTTCCATTTTCATTAGTTGCACTAATATAATTTTGGACATTCTTATATTTCCCACCATAAGAGGTTGATGTATGAGATAGCAATACTTTATGTAATTGGAGAATAAAACTAGGTGTAATGGGTATCGAATCAAAATTTTCATGCACAATGTTTAGTGCATCTCTATATCCTGCAATTTCTTCTTCAGCTCTGTTTTTAGGAGCTGTTTTTTCATTCACTAATTGCTTTAGTCTAGTATTAGTTGTCCTAATGCCTTCAATTTCATTAGATGATTCCGTACTTTGTATTTTTGCAATAATAACTAATTTTTCTAATTCTTCAGGCTTTTGTTTTAAAAACAATTGCTGCTTACCTTTTTCTTCATGGATTTGAGTCAAATAATTAATTATCTTAATATCCCAAGTTTTATTTTTTAAGTTTACATAGTTAAATTTCTTCATTTTCTCACCATCTTTATTATTTACGCACCAATTATATCACTTTTGGGGAGAAAAATCAATTTTTATACTTATTTGCTCATAATTTATTATATGGATTCTCTTATTTTTACAATCTTTCTCGTAAAACTTCATATTAAATGAGAAAATGAATGAACTTTTTCTCCTCATTTTAGCTTTTTTCTCACCAAAAATATTATTTTTAATGTGCAATTTGTTATCAGTCATATTTACATCACTTGACTTTATCGCATTTTTACTGTTCTATGCGTCAATCACATATCCAGCACGTTTAATATAAACTACTTTTATTAATTACAAAAACATCATATAAATCATTATTATTTGCAGTATTTATCCCTATATAAAGAAAAATAGCCAATACTTTCGTATCAGCTATACTTAACTCTAATGGAGCCACAGAACGGAATCGAACCGTCATCATCTGAATGGCAATCAGATGTACTAACCGTTGTACTACTGCGGCATTTTTAACGTGCAACACTATTATATCAAAAAATAATTTATTTGCAAGTAGAATTTTTATATTTTTAAAAAAAATAGAGAAAATAGAGAAGACAAAGCTTCTCTATATAGTCTATTTACTATTTATTTTTTTATATGTTTCATAATTTAAATAATATAAATTTGTATCACTATTATAATAAATATTTGATTTATTAATAAATTGTAATAGCTTAACTTCAGTTATTACTATACCATAAATTAATTCTAAATCCTTAATTATATCATTTAAATAAACATAATACTTAGGTTCTATAATTTGTTCAATCAAATCAATAAAGCTAATAGTATTGTTTTTATTTAATTTAAAGATATAATTATTTGAATAATTAATATTATTATAAACTAAATCTTTAGAATATTTTAAAATATTAGAATAGAATACCTTTGGTAATTTATATTCTAATAATGAATGAGAAAAGCCTTTATTAATTAAATAATCAATAGTGAAAATATCATCTTCATAAACAAAGTTGTTAACAGTTTTTATAAAATCATTGATTAATTCTAGTGATATATTCATTTGATTTAATTTATTAATACTATAATAAACATTTCTTTCATATTCAATATACTCAAAAGCTTTACATTTATCCTCTAATAAATTAATAAATGTAGGAATAGCTAAATATCTAGAATCTAATTTATAAATATTCAAAATATCCTCAAATAAAGAATTCAAATAATCCTTACTATCTATATATTTATTACTATAAATATAGTTTTCACCTAATGAAAAGCCTATTTTATTTAAATTAGTTTTATTTAAATAATAATCATAAAACATAATATTATTTTCATACAAAATATTTGAAATATCACTAATAAAATAAAAATCTTTATTAAGTACCTCTTTTATTTTATTAATTGTATCTATGGAAGGTTCTGGAAATGGAATAGTGAATACTTGATTTTGATAATATGGAGAAAATGTTTTTGTAACATAATTAGAAAATGATTTCTCATTTACTCCATAAACATTTGAATATTCCTTTACAAAATCATTTAAAGATACTGGGGATAATTCAAATAATAGAGTTTTTATTTGATTATTTCGATTACCGCCATTAATACTAATAATTGGTTTTCTATTAAATTCTATATTATTTTTATTATATGTTTTACGTAAAATACTATATAATTCAAATTCATCATTAATATCAAAAGACTTCATTAATTCCTTATTAGTATCAAATATTAATTTTGTAGATAATTCTATATTTTGATATTTTTTAATATTTAAATTAGAATAAAATGCTTCTATATCTAAGCTATTAATATTATAGTAACGATATCCATCCTTACCATTAATTAATGAATTAGATTCATTAACAATATTTAAAAAAGTATTAGCTTTATAGCTTAATTCTTCATGAAATAATTCATACCAATAATTCTTAAATTTAGTTTCTAATTCTTCAATACTAATAGATTTAGTAATAGTTTTTGAGAATACTTCTAATATATCAATATCTTTTTTTAAAATTGATTTTCCTTCTATAAAGGCATATTTTCCTAAGGTATTTTGAATCCTAATTTTAGTATTAATAGATACTCTTTCATCCTCAAGCATTTCTATAATTCTTCTTGTTCCTTTAGGTTTAGTATTTATTAATTCAATATATCTATATACCTTTTGATCAACTTGAAAAATTTTACAAAATTCATCTAATGTAAAATAATAAGTATTATATAAATCTAAATATTCACGTTCTGTAACATATGGAATATGATATTTAGTTATTATTTGTTTAGCATTTTGTCTAGAAATATCATATTTATCTTGAATATCATCTAAATCTAAACCATTAATATAATCTAATAATATTAAGCTATTTTTGTCCTTTGGAAGACTAAATAAGAATTCATCTAATGTAAGTGGCATCTTTTTAATACCAAATAATGAAGCTTCTATATATTCCTTATTAATTAGATTATTTATAGCCTTATCATAAATATGACCTTTTTTATAACAATCCTCTAATTTATCTAATAACTCACTATCAGAAATATAATCCTCATTTAATTCTTTTAATATTTTCTTTTCTAAAATTTCAATATATATAGAATTATTTTCTAAATCTTTAATATATTTTTTTATTGTTTCATCGTTATAATCAATAATATAATCTAAATTTAATGCTAATCTAATTTTAGATATAATTGAATCAGTTAATCCTAATTCATTTAAATAATCATTAGATAATAAATAAAATTCAAATATGTATTTTATTTTTTTTGATAAAATAATATCAATAATTCTTTCAGATAATCCATTAGAAGCTAATGCATATACTGATAGAGGATTAGTAGTTATTTCCTGATATAATCCTTTTATTTTTTCAACGATATCTTTCTTTTTTAGAAGATATTTATTCATAAAATCTTCTAAAGAAAGATTATTAATATCTTCTATATTAATATTTTGTTTCCATAACTTCATAACAACATTTAAAGGTATTTCATAATTTGAAAGATTAAATAATAATAAATTATTCATAATATCCTCCTCAATATCGAATTCTTTATTTCATTATAGCATATTTTAAAATTACTTTCTATATTATGAATATTATTAAAAAAAATAGAAATAATATATTTGGTGATAAAATGGAATTAAAAAATTCAAAAACAGAAAAAAATTTATATACTGCATTTACTGGTGAAGTACAAGCCTATGCAAAATATCATTATTATTATGAAAAAGCTAAAGAGGAAGGCTATGAACAGCTTGCTGAATTTTTCAAATATACAGCTGATAATGAATTAACTCATGCTAGATTAATATTTGAAAAGCTAGGATTTTTAAAAGATACTAGCAAAAATTTAGAAGATGCGATTAGTGCAGAAGCGTTTGAATATAATGAGCTATATAAAGAATTTAGTGAGGTTGCAAAAGAAGAGGGATTTACTCAAATAGCTAAATTGTTTCAAGGACTTAGAGCTATTGAACATCAACACGAGATAAGATTTAAGGCTTTATTAGATAATCTTGAAAATGATAAAGTATTTAGTAAAGAAAATAACGTTATGTGGGAATGTAGATATTGTGGACATATTTATAATGGAACAGATGCCCCAAAGATATGTCCTGTATGTGGAAAGCCTATGGCTTATTTTCAAATATATAATAATACATTTAAAGAGAATTAATAATAAATTTAGGGAGTATCATTAATGATACTCCCTTATCTTAATAATAGGTCTATTTCATCTTTAGAATAGACCTCTATTTTATTTTCATATAATAATTTTGTAGTAATACCCATTCCATCAATTAAGTTTTTTGAAAATGTACCATCATATATTTTTCTTACTCCACAGGATGGAGATTTTTCCATTAATAAAGCTTTTTTACAATTGTATTTTTTTGCTAAATCTAAAGCTATTTTAGCTCCTAAATTATATTCCTTTGTAACATCATTACCTTTATTAGAAATAACTTTATCTCCTTTTATTTCTGAAGGATCTCTTGGAATAGAAAGTCCTCCCATAACCTCAGGACATATTACTATTAAATTATATTTATCTTTTAATTTTTCAATTAATGGCAAATAATTATTTTTACCATTATATTTAGTATTATTTCCAGCTAAACAGCTAGAAATTAATAAATTCTCCATTATTTAAAGAATTCCTTAAGAAGAATAGTTTGTTCACGGTCTGGACCAACAGAAAATAATACAACTTCTGTTTTTGTTAATTCTTCTATCTTTCTAATATAATTTTTTGCGTTTAATGGTAATTCATCAAAGCTCTTTACATTAGAAATATCCTCATCCCAACCTGGAATAGTTAAATATACTGGCTTACATCTATTTAACTCATTAAGTGATGCAGGTACTGTATTAATTAGTTTTCCATCTAATTCATAAGCATAACATATTTTTAATTCCTTTATGCCACTTAAAACATCAAATAGCATTAATGATAAATAGTTAATTCCAGATACTCTTCTTGCATAATTTAACGCTACACAATCTAAATATCCTACTCTTCTTGGACGCTTTGTAACTGTACCATATTCATGACCACGCTCACGAATATAATGAGCTAGATCGCCCTCAATTTCAGTAGGGAATGGTCCCTCTCCCACACGAGTGGTATAGGCTTTACAAATACCTAATACGTTTTGGACATTTCTTGGCGCAATACCACTATTTAATGGTACAGAAGCGCCTGTAGGTGATGAAGATGTAACATATGGATATGTACCATGATCAATACATAGCATAACACCTTGAGCACCCTCAAATAAAATTTTAGAATCTTTTTCTATTTCTTCTTCTAATAATAATGCTGTATCACATACGAAAGGCTTAATTTGCTTACCATATTCTACATATTCATTATATATTTCATCTACTGTAAAGGTACGTTCACCAAGCATTTCTAACTCTTTATTCTTAATTATCAATACATCCTTTAGCTTTTCTTTAAAAATCTCAGGTTCGATTAAATCAGCAATTCTAATACCTATTCTATTAACCTTATCAGAATAACAAGGTCCGATACCACGCTTAGTAGTACCAATTTTTTTATCACCCTTAAGATTTTCATAGGCTCCATCTAATGCCTCATGATAAGGTAATACAATATGAGCTCTATTTGAAATAAATAATTGATATTCTTTTATTCCTCTTTCTTCTAGTCCTCTTAATTCCTCAAGCATTTGCTTAGGATTAATAACCATACCATTTGCCATTACATTTTTAATTTTTGGATTAAATATTCCAGAAGGAATACTTCTTAATGCAAACTTATTACCATCAAATGTGATAGTATGTCCTGCATTATTTCCTCCTTGGCTTCTTACTACGACATCAGCTTCTTGAGCTAAATAATCTGTAATTTTTCCTTTTCCTTCATCGCCCCATTGAGAGCCTACTACAACTAATGTACTCATAATCAAATCTCCATAAAATATATTTTAAAGCACGTATTAAATTATACTAAATGATTAAGAAAAAATCAATAAATTTACATTAACTTTATATTTGTTTAGTTAAACAGTTGACAAACTATTCAACTATAGTTATAATTATATTGGAGTTAGGTGATAAAATGACTAAAAAACAAAAAAGAAATTTAAAAAGAATAATCATTTCTACCATATTATTTCTTATAGTAAAAATAACAGATATAATTATTAGTAAATGTTTTAATAATTATCCAAATGGAATTGCTTCATTAATTCCTTTTGATTTTGGATGGTTATTACCATTTATTTTATATTTTATTATATATATCTATATAGGTCATGACGTATTAAAAAAAGCCTTTAAGAATATAATTAATGGTCAGTTATTTGATGAAAATTTTTTAATGTCAATTGCGACAATTGGAGCCTTTGGATTAGGAATTTATACTGGTATAACAGAAAATAAGCCTGAAGGTTTTGATGAGGGCTGTGCCGTATTATTATTTTATCAGCTTGGGGAATGGTTTCAAGGATATGCAGTAGGAAAATCAAGAAAATCAATATCATCATTAATGGATATTAGACCTGATTATGCTAATAAGTTAAATGAAAATAATGAATTTGAAATAGTTGAACCAGAACTTATTAATGTTGGTGATATTATTTTAGTGAAGCCCGGTGAAAAAATACCTCTCGATGGAGTTATTATTAAAGGAAATACTAGTTTAGATACAAAAGCATTAACTGGTGAGGCATTACCTAAAGAAGTAGGAATTGATGATGAAGTTATTTCTGGTACAATAAATTTAACAAGCAATATTGAAATTAGAGTATCAAAAGAATATTCTGAGTCTACTGTAGCTAAAATATTAGATTTAGTTGAAAATGCTTCTTCTTATAAATCTAAATCTGAGAATTTCATCACAAAATTCTCTAAATATTATACTCCTATTGTAGTAATATTAGCATTTATATTAGCTATCATACCTCCAATTATTGTAGGTATTAGTACTAATAATTGGGAATGGTCTAGTTGGATTTATAGAGCTTTAAGCTTTTTAGTAGTATCTTGTCCTTGTGCATTAGTAATTTCAATTCCACTTTCTTTCTTTGCTGGAATTGGAGGAGCTTCTAATAATGGTATATTGATTAAAGGTTCTAGCTATTTAGAAATGCTTAATAAAGCTAATATCTTTGTTTTTGATAAAACCGGTACCTTAACTAAAGGAAATTTTAAGGTAATAAAGGTTTACCCTAATGATAAAAAAGATGAAATATTACAACTTGCAGCAAATGCTGAGGGTTTATCTAATCATCCTATTGCTAAATCCATTAAGGAAGAATATGCTAAAAATATAGATAATAGCTATATCATAGAAGATATTTCTGGAAAAGGAATTAAGGCTATAAAGGATAATGAAATAATATTATGTGGAAATGAAAAGCTATTAGATTTATTTAATATCAAATATAATAAGATTGATGTTATAGGTACTATTGTTTATGTTGTAAAGAATAATGAATTATTAGGACATATTGTAATCTCAGATGAAATAAAGCCAGAAGCTTATAAATTAATTGATTATATTAATTCAATAAATGGTAGGGCAATAATGCTTACAGGAGATAATGAAAAAATAGCAGGCTCTGTAGCAAATAGTCTTCATATTGGTGAATATAAAGCATCTCTTTTACCTCAAGATAAAGCTTTAGAAGTAAATAAATTATTAAATAATAAAAATAAAAATGATATTTTATGCTTTGTTGGTGATGGTATAAATGATGCCCCAGTATTAATGGCATCTGATATAGGAATATCTATGGGTGGTATTGGTAGTGATGCTGCAATAGAGGCATCTGATATAGTATTAATGCATGATAATTTAGATTCCATAATAAAAGCCAAAATAATAGCTAAAAAAACTATGAGAATAGTTTTAGAAAATATTATTTTTGCATTAGGTATTAAAATAGCTATATTAATATTATCAGCTTTAGGCATTACTAATATGTGGTTTGCTGTATTTGGTGATGTAGGTGTTGCGGTTATTGCAATATTAAATGCAATGAGAGCAAATTATAAAATTAAATGATTATTTTAAGAGGCAATATTGCCTCTTTTTATTTATCATAATAATGCATTTAGGAAATTTATGATGTAATTTAAATAGGTTATCATGTTTTATGAATAAAAAATGATGACCTGAAATTGTACTAAATCTTTAAATAGGGATTAATACAACTCAAGGTCACCATATTTTTTATATTCATTTTGATAATTTGTATATAATGGTGGCTAAATACCTAAAAATTGCGATAGTTCCCCCTTACCCCCATAATAGAAATATATTCAGTTGAGGTAATTTTATAGGATGAGTTTCTCATAACTATCCCTACCTTCTTTGAATGTTTGGATATTATCGTTAATTATTTGATGAATATCATCTACAGATACTAATATAATATTAACTTCTGTGCTACAATATTTACATAAAATAGGCAGTTTACGTAATTTAATTATGGATAATTTAGTATGAAGTTTTTCAGCTAATAACAATAATAGTTCATCATCAGCTGGTGCTAAAAAACCATAAGATCTTATTTTTCTAAACCTTTCTGGAAGAATATGTAAAGAAAATCTTCTCATGAATTCCAATGAATTTAGAGTCATTTCTTTAATTTTAGAATTATCTTTGTAGTCTTTGTATTTAAAAGTTACATTATTGTTTTCTCTATCATAATCAACTATTTTTGATTTAGATATACAAACTCTATTTGCATATCTAGCAAAATAATTAATTACTGAATTAGGATTAGTCATAGTATCTCTAATATTAACAATGAATTCTTTTTTAGATAATTCGATTAAAAAATCTTTCATAAAAAACAAATCATCAAAAGATGTATTTAATTTATCTATGTTTTCATTAAGTTCTTTTAAGAAAATGCTTTTAAATATTTTTTGAATGACAGCTGCAGGAAAAATATAAGATTCATTTTTTGGTTTAACAACATTCCCTTTATTGTCTAATCCAACACCTGCAAGACAAGTATGAAGATGAGGATGATAACATAAATTAGAACCCCAAGTATGCAAAATAGCAGTGACCCCTATTTTATCAGCACCCATATATTTGTCATTTGATAATACTTCTTTTAAAGCTCCTATGGAAGATTTGAAAAGAATGTTATATAATAATTCTTGGTTATGATAAAACAAGTCATTAACCTGATGAGGCACAGTAAAAGTAATATGGTAGTAGTTGACAGGAAGAAGTTTAGATTTTTCCTTTGTGATGAACAATTCGTTTTTTCTACTAGAACAAACGGGACAATGTCTGTCACCGCAGTTAGTTAATCCATAAGATTGATGACCGCAATTAGGACAGGTGGTTAAAAATGCTTTATTCCCGTTTCTACACCCAATAATATGTTTGAAAACTTTTACTTTTTTAATCTCTTTTGGATAACTCTTAAAGAAGTTAAAAATGTTATCATCAAAAATTTGTTGAATGGATTCCATTATTTTTTAGTTGTTGGGGAATGATGAGAAGGTAATGAGTCCATAAAAGATGGAGATTGAACAATGTAGTTCATCGTGGTGGATATACTACAATGCCCCATGACTTTTTGGATATGGTCTGGGGCCACTCCATTTTCATATAACATAGTAACATATGCATGACGAAGTGTATGAAGACTAATATGTAGATTCCCAAGACCTGCTTGATTTACGGCAGTTCTAAATCTTTCTTCAACATTAGAATAATAGATAGGCCTATTCTTATCAAAACTTCTAAATAAATAGTTAGAATTTGGTCTGTTTTCAAATGGCCTATACTTGTTAATATAAGTTGTTAAATACTTATGTATCATAGGACTCATTTTAGCCAATCTTGATTTATTGTTTTTTGAATCAATAATTTTAATAGTCATATTGTCAAAATCAAGGCAATCTAAAGTAATATTTATGGCTTCCTGAGCTCTTAAACCAGCATCATAACATAACCACATTATCACTTTTGTTCTAAAGTCATTAATCTGTTTACCGATTAAAATAAATTCTTCATAAGTTAAATAGTGATGTAATTTATTCTTTTTCTTTCTTCTTGAATATAATTCCTTATCAAACTTAATTTTAAGAATATAAGTATAATATAAATAAGCTGAAGAAATTAGTTGATTAATATAATCAGGACTGTATAATTTAACAAATATGATATACTCAATATATTTATCAAAATTCTTAATTGTTAGTTTGTCGGGTTCGACATTACAAAATGTGGCTAAGCGATTAATATGACATCTATAATGAGTTATAGTATTATCACTTAGACCTTTCTTATATAGCAATTGCGTATATTTTTTAATTACTGGAGACAACTCCTTAGAAATGTTACGTTTGAATTTGTAACTAGCTTTATTCATTGTATTTTTCCTCACTTTCATTTATTACAATGAACATTATATCAAATTAAAAATGAAAGTAAAAAGAGCACTTTCATCGCGAAGCGATTTAGTGCAATTAAATGTAAGAATTGGCATGATTCCAAATTAATAGAAATTATGCCAATTCTAATTTTTACCTTTAGTTATTTAATTATTATTAAACTTTTGACTGTCTACTTGACAAGCCACAGTTCAAACAAGCTTCATTATACTCCTGTTTTTTTTCTATAAATACGTGATGGGAAACCTTCAATATCATTTTCTATTTTATAGAATTCAAAACCATATTTTTCATATAAGCCAATATGATTTGTAGAAATATAAACATATTCTTTTTTATCTTTTATTGCTAAAGCTAATGCCTTATCTAAAAGATATTTAGCATAATGATTACCTCTATATAAAGAAAATGTATATAAAAATCCAATCCATGGATTTAATTTAGTGGGCTGTATATCATCTAGTGGAGCATATGTACAAAATGATATTAATTTATTATCTTCAATTAATAATAAAACTAAAGCTTCTTCACCAACTAATTTTTTTAATTTATTTTCTTTAAGTAATGAATATAAATATTTTCCAGCTCCCCAATCGCTTTTTCCTATTTCGTTTAACCAATATTCTTTATTTTGAGATGAATAATATTCTATTATTTCCATATAATTCCCTTAATAAAATAATTTAATTATTTCTTTAAAATCATCACTAAATTCTCTAATATCTTCAAAATTAATAATATTATCTCTAAGCATAATATATACATTTTGATGCATAGTAGATCTCCTCATATTTATTATTACACCAAGACTCTTTTTATCTTTATTAACTCTCTTTTCTAGTTCCCAAAAAATTGTTGAAGCCTCTTTTTCTTTAGACAATATTTCTAAATATTCGTTATTCAATTTTTCCATATATCTTTCTTGCCAAATAGGAACTAATTTTTTATATAATTTCCAATCTGATTCTTTAATATTATACATATTTTTTCTCCTATAAATCATCGAAATATGAATACAAATCAATTAATCCTTCATATTCAAATTTATCTAATATATCCTTTATTCTATTAATATAAATTGAATTATTATTTATCTTTAAAATATTACTACAAATAGATTCTGAAAGCTCAAATATTATTTCAAATATGCTATCTAAATAACAATCATAAAACATATTTATATTTTCTAATAAGTGTAATCCTACCTCACATATACCTTTATAGTCTTTATAGGTTCTATTTAATTCCCAATATATATTCAATGCTTTATTAAGATTAATATTAATAGAATAAAAGCATTTATCTATTTTATTTATTTCTTTAGCTACATTTATACTAGCATTAGATAAAGAATTATTTAAATATTTTATATTATCTTCATTAATATCACATAATTCATTTATAAGTATAATAAGGTCATTATTATTCATTTTTTTTATTTTATTTTCAATTGTTTTTTTTAATTTCATTATTCATCAAAAATATCATTTTTAGCATTAGGATTATTAAATAATTCTTTTAAAGCTTCTGATTCAATTAAATCCTGATATTCGCTTTTCATATCACTATATGCTGCTAAAACCATATTCTCCTTCTCTTTAGCATTTTCCATGATAAATTCATAATTATCAATAAAATGATTTACAATTCTTTTATCTAATTTTTCTAATTCTGCATTTTCAGATAAGATTTCTATAATGCTATCAGAATCATAACTTTCCTTATAGCTTCTTTTACAATATAGAGCACTCGCAACATCACTTACTGCAAGTATTTTATCACCAATTGATAAATCTATAGCTCTTAATCCTCTAGGATAACCACTACCATCAAGCTTTTCATGATGATTAGAAGCCATTTCTACTATTTTATAAGAAAAACAACCCTCTAATATTTCCTTAGAATATTCAACATGCTTCCTCATTAGCTTAAAATCTTCATCATTTAATCTTCCTGGATAGCATAATATTGCCTTAGGTATTCTAATTTTTCCTATATCATGAAGTAAAGCAGCAAGATATATTTCATAGGTTTGTCCATCAGTGAGTCTTGATAATTTTGCTAGATCTCTTGCGATAGAAGCGGTGGTAATAGTATGAGCTAGGGTCTCATGATTATGAAACTCAAATGAGAAATTAGTAGTGTCTATAAAGCCTAATAATTCTTCATCAGAAAATCCAGCTTTAACAATATAGCTAGAAACCTCATATGCATATAAAGAGCTTCCTTTTGTATTAAGCTTTTCTAAAATATCAGGTTGATTTTTTAAAAGCTTAATCATTCTTCTTATTTGTTGAGGATGTAGAGTATTTGTAGTATCATGCTTTAATAGCTCTTCTATTTCTGAATAACAATATTCTTGATAATCATACATAATAACCTGATTAACTAAGGTTATTAGTAAACCATAATAATAATCCTCATTCTCAGTACTTTCTATATATTTAGCTTTATAATATAATAATGGTTTACTATCTTCCTTTAATGGAGAACAGTTCTTTAAAAATGTATAGCTTGAGGCCGCTCTATAAGCTAAATTATTTTTAGGAATAGATTCATCCTGATAAAATACTCCAATATCCTTTAATAGAGTTAATAATGCTAATTTAGCTCCTTTTTTTGGCTCTATTTTATAAAATTCACAATATCTTTTCATAAGAAAAGCCGAACGAATTCCACTATCAACATATACTTTATTTATTTCATTTAAAACCTTACGCAAGTACTTAAATATAGTACTACTATTAAAATAAAAATTTTCCATAACTATCCCTCTATAATAAAAATTATATACTTTTATTATAGGTCTTTCAATATTAAAAATAATTATTTGTCAAATAATAAAATCACAAGTTACTTGCTTTTTATAATTGTAAAATGGCAAAAAAAACAAATACTATTCATAGTAATAAAAAAATTACAATATTAGTATAAAATAGCTTCAAATAGATCTCATTTAAATACAGTTTGATGCATCTGAGCCATACACTCGTTATTTATTATTCACGAGTAAGGCTCTTTTTTATTTTTATAAAAAAACATAAAATTATATTTATAATATGCATATGTAAAATTATTTTTTTCTAATTATATACTATGTATATAAATTTCAATTTTTCTATGCAAATGTCATATTTAATGGTATAATTTTACTAAAAGATGTGGTAACGTGAAATATGGTAGAGGCTATGTTTATATTGTAAGTACAGTTAGATTTCATAATTTAGAAAATATAGAAATAATTACAAACAAAATACCAGATAAAAAATTTAATAAAAATAATATTAAAGAGGTGAGATAATGATTTATACTGTAACATTTTCTCCAGCGATTGATTATGTAATGAATTTAGATAATTTTAATATTGGAGACATTAATAGAAGTATTAGTGAAAGCTTTCTTCCAGGAGGAAAGGGAATAAATGTGTCAATAGTTTTGTCTAATTTAGGAGCTAAAACTGTTGCCACTGGATTTTTAGGTGGATTTGTTGGTGAATATATTAAGTCAGAACTAAATAAGCTTAATATAACTTCCGATTTTATTGATGTCGATGGAATAACTAGAATAAATGTTAAAATTAGATCAAATGAAGAGACAGCTATTAATGGACAAGGTCCTCATATTTCTGATGAAGATGTTGAAAAGTTAATTAATAAGCTACAAAATATTAAAGAAAATGACTTTTTAGTAATATCAGGAGCAATTCCAAAAACATTACCTTCAGATACATATGAAAAGATTTTAAGTAGATTAAAAAATAAAAATATTAAAATTGTAGTTGATTGTACAAAGGACACATTATTAAAAACGTTATCATATAATCCATTTATGATAAAGCCAAACAAGGAAGAACTTGAAGAGGTTCTAAATTGTAAAATTAATGATGATATTGAACTTGAAAGACAAGTAACAAAATTAATTGAGCTTGGGGCAGAAAATGTAATAGTTTCATTAGGAAAAGATGGGGCCTTTATAAAAGGAAAAAATATTCAGGCTCTAAAAATTAAAGCACCAAAGGGTAAGGTAGTTAATACTGTTGGTGCAGGGGATTCTCTTGTAGCGGGTTTTTTATATGAATACGAGAGAACAGGAAACTTAATAGATGCTCTTAAGGTTGGTGTTGCAACAGGAAGTGCATCAGCTTATTCAGAAAATTTAGCAACAAAGGAAGAAGTATTAAATTTATTAAGTAAAATGTAAAGGAGAAAAAGATAAAAATAACTGATTTATTAAGTATTAATACTATTTTTATCGATAACAAATCTTCAACAAAGGAAGAAGTTAATCAACGATGATTTACCTTTGAGATATCCCATGAAATTTGATACTGCAATTTTTGGTGAAATTCTTACAAGCATATGAATATGATCAATACATGCATGTACCTCAATTATTTTCACTCCTTTATATTCACATAACTGACATAGGATTAATCCTTTCTCTTTTCTTAATTTACCATATATTTCTTTTCTCCTATATTTGGGGATAAATACAATATGGTACTTACAATTTTAGCGTGTATGTGATAAACTAGAATCGTCATTGGTTTTTCTTGCCATTGATACTACCTCCTGATATTTTGTTTACGGTTGCCAGACCAATTAACATTATATCATGGGGGTTTTTATTTTTAACAACGCAAGAAGCTATTTCTATTCACACACGCCTAGCGTGTGGTTTTTTTGTGAGTCTAACGACTAACAAAATAAAAATTAAAAGAAGTTAAATCAATATTCAAAGATTTAACTTCTTTTTATTATATAATAAATAAAATTTTTGCTATAAAAATAATTTCTATTTATATATTTATTTAACTCTTAAAATAATACATTTTAAATATAATTGCTCTTCAGATTGTAATAATGCCGGATGATCAGGTGCCTGAATTCTAAAATCTAAAAACTGAACGGTTCTTTTCGCATCATGTGCTGCCTCATTAATCATCTGCATAAATAAATCAGGAGTCATATGCTGAGAACAACTAAAAGTTAATAAATAACCACCTTCTTTAATAATCTTCATAGCAGTCATATTTATTTCTTTGTAGCCACGATATGCCTTTTTTAATGAATCTTTACTCTTCGAAAATGCAGGAGGATCTAAAATTATCACATCAAATGCTTGATTTGCTTCTTCACTATGTAAAAAATCAAATACATCAACACATTTTGCTTCAAGCTGAGTATATCCATTAAGTATAGCATTATTAGTTATTTCATCACAAGCTCTTTGAGATATATCACAAGCAACTACAGATTTAGCTCCATATTTACATGCATGAAGTGCAAATCCCCCTACATTTGAAAATGCATCTAATACATTTTTATCCTTTGCATATAATCTCAAAATATCTCTATTAAGCTTTTGATCTAGGAAATAGCCAGTTTTTTGACCGTTTTCTATATCGACTATCATCTTTATTCCATCTTCAACAATCTCGACTCTAGGGTCAAATTTACCATATAAGAAGCCCTTTACTTGTTCAAGTCCTTCTTTTTCTCTTACTGGCATATCACTTCTTTCATAGATTCCCTTACAATGAGTTAATTCAACTAAGATATCAACTATATCTTGTTTAATCATATCCATACCTAAAGACATAAATTGTACTGATAAATAATCACCATATTTATCTACAACAAGTCCAGGCAAAAAATCAGCTTCACTAAATACTAAACGTGTTGCACTCCAGCCAAGATTATTTCTATGTTCAATTGCATATTGAATTTTTTTCTTAAAGAATTCTTTATCAATTACTTCATTTTCATCTAAAGATAATATTCTAACCATTATTTTAGAATTAGTATTTAAAAAACCATATGCTATAAACTTATTATCATATGTATAAACACTACATACCTTACCATTTTCAATATTACCTATAAAATTATTAACTTCATTATTAAAAACCCAGGGATATCCATTTAAAACATTATCTTCTTCTTTTTTATTTAAAATTACCTTAAGCATATAATCCTCCACAATATCACATAAATTAGATATATTTTTACATAAAAAATAAATAATATCACGTGATTCTTTTTCTAAAATTAAAGTGTAAAAAATTTAAGAAAGGAGAAGAAAGGATAGTATTCAATCTCCCTAAACCAAAAATCATAACCAATAAAATAACGTAAAACAATATAGAATATTATCTTTTTAAAAAGCCTTCATTCATCTTTATTGAATGAAGGCTATTTTTATTTCTTTGGCTTAATTACTTCAATTCCACCCATATATGGCTGTAAAGCCTTAGGGATAGAAATAGAGCCATCCTCATTATAATTATTTTCAATAAACGCAATTAATCCACGTGGAGTTGCTAAAACAGTATTATTTAAAGTATGAACTAAATAAGTACCATCCTCACCCTTTGTACGAATACCTAATCTTCTAGCCTGAGCATCTCCTAATGTAGAACAAGAACCAACCTCAAAATACTTCTTTTGTCTTGGAGACCAAGCCTCAACATCACATGATTTAACCTTTAAATCAGCTAAATCTCCTGTACAGCATTCTAAAGTACGAACAGGAATATCTAGACTTCTAAAGAATTCAACAGTAAATTGCCACATCTTATTATACCAATTCATAGAATCCTCTGGCTTACATAAAACAACCATTTCTTGTTTTTCAAATTGATGAACACGATAAATTCCTCTTTCTTCAATACCATGAGCACCAACTTCTTTACGGAAGCATGGAGAATAACTAGTTAATGTAATAGGTAATTCCTTTTCATTAACAATTTGATTTTTAAATCTACCAATCATTGAATGCTCAGAAGTACCAATTAAATACAAATCCTCACCTTCAATTTTATACATCATATTTTCCATTTCAGCAAAGCTCATTACACCCTCAACAACATCACCATGAATCATAAATGGAGGAATGCAATAGGTAAAGCCCTTATTAATCATAAAATCTCTAGCATAAGATAGCATAGCAGAATGAACTCTAGCGATATCTCCAATTAAATAATAAAAGCCATTACCACTAGTTCTTCCTGATGCATCCTTATCTAAACCATTAAATCTAGCTATAATATCAGCATGATATGGAATTTCATAGCTTGGAACAACAGGCTCTCCATATTTTTGATTTTCTACATTTTCGCTATCATCCTTACCTACAGGTACTGATGGATCAACAATATTAGGAATTACCATCATTCTTTTTGTTAATTCCTTAGTTAAATTTTCAATTTCAGGTTCAATTTCTTGAATTCTAACATTATTATTAGAAACAGTTTCTTTAATCTGATTAGCTTCTTCTATTTTCTTTTCTCTCATTAAAGCACCAATTTGTCTACTTAATTCATTTCTTTGTGCTCTTAATGATTCAGCTTCTTGTTTTAATGCTCTAATTTTCTTATCATATTCAATTACTTCATCAACATACTTGATCTTTTCAAATTGAAATTTTTTCTTAATATTTTCCTTTACTATTTCTGGATTTTCTCTTAAAAATTTAATATCTAACATTTTATCCTCTCCTTTAAAATAAAAAATCCTTAGAATAATCTAAGGACGAATAACCGTGGTGCCACCTTAATTCTAGCAATGCTAGCACTTAATTCTCTTAACGCGAGTAACGATTCTCATCAGAGGTAGATTCACTTATTCATCCTTACTATATCGCACCAAACTATAGCTCTCTTAAAGGAATTTAATAAATTACTATGTCTCGTCATTTGAGATTACGTTTAATATTATATCAAATATATAGATATTTTAAAAGTATTATTTTAACATTAAATCAATAAAATCAATAAAGAGGAGCTTACTCCTCTTTATTCTCTAATTTTTCTTTGTCTATTTTTGCTTTATTTTCACTTTTAATATAAAAATAACCTATAGTAATACCAATAGAAATAATAACAATAATTGTTATCATATTAACAAACCATAAATGCCACATAGAATTAAACCATACAACATATACTGCACAAGCAATAATGATATATGCTAAAACTAATAATATATTTTTATTATTATTCTTAATATAATCTAATATTTTATCCTTCATATTCTCACCTATAAAAATTATATCATTATTTTTATAAAAGAAAAATAAATTATTTATTAAACTTAATAATAAATTTACTACCTTTTGTAAATTCACTTTCTACTTCAATAGTAAAATTATGTAATTTAGCAATTTGATTAACAAAGGCAAGCCCTAATCCTAAACTATTTTTATTAGTTCTTGATTTATCAACCTGATAAAATCTCATAAATATTTTATTTAAATCCTCTTTTTTAATACCAATACCATCATCACTAACAATTATTTCATTATCAGTTAATTCTAATATTGTAGTACCATTTTCTTTACCATATTTAGAAGCATTATCTAATAAATTTTGAATCATTTCAATAAATAATGTTTCATTAATATCTAAATAAATATTAGGCTTAATTCTTTTTATTAATTTTATATTCTTTTCATTAATAATATTCATTTCTTCTAAAATCATAGAAACATTTAAGTTTTCTTTAGAAATATTATCATGATTTTTCATTCTTTGAAATTCTAACAACTCTTTAGTTATTCTAATCATTTGATTAGATTCTTTTAAAATAACTTTTAAGCTTTCAATAATTTCCTTTTCATCATTACACTCAAGTGCATACTCAGTTTCACCTAAAATAACTGAAAGTGGTGTCCTAAGCTCATGAGAAATATCAGAGGTTAATTCCTCTTCAGATTCAAATAAATTCTTTAATCTAATAAGCATTTTATTAAAACTAGTTTCTAATTGCTTCACATCTGGATCATTTGAAGTAATCTTTATTTCTTTAGAGAAATCTATAGATGAAGTAATTAAATTTACTTCATTATTTAATTCATTTATTGGGGATAAAGCTCTTTTAATTAAAAAGTAATTTAATATTATTGCCGCAATAGTTAATAAAGGTACAATAATCGCAAGAAAAATTAAAACAATTGAACTTAAAGAAGTATTATTAGGGATAATACCTCTTAAATATCTTACACCTTTACTCTTTAATGATAATTTTAAATCATAATAGTAATATCCATCAACCTCAGTTAATTCTCTATCACTTAATGGGGTTTCAATATAATTATCTGGCATACTACCAGTAATATAAGTACCATCCTCTTTATGAACACTAATATAAATATTATCATAAAAATAATCAATATTAGCTGAATAGTCAATATTACCATTAGGATCTACTAATTGTTCTGAAACAGCTAATACTCTTTGTAAAAGCTCATTCTTTAAGCTTTCCTTTTGAGATACAGTAGTAACATAAATAAGTAAAAATGAACAAACAAATACTAAAAAAGCTAATAAGGCGGCATCAATAATTAATAGCCTTTTTTTAATAGACATAATTATTCCTTAACTACATATCCAACTCCACGAATAGTTTCGATAATTGGAGTATCCTTTTCAATTTTCTTTCTTAAATTTCTAATATGTACATCAATTACATTACTTTCATTAAAAGAATCAATACCATAAATACTTTCTTCAATTTTAATTCTAGATAATACAATATTTTTATTTCTAGCAAATAACAATAATAATTCAAATTCTTTATTAGATAAAATAATTTCTTCATTATCTCTTTTTACACTATGTAATGACTCATCAATTACTAAATCTTTAATTTTATAAGTTGTACCAACAACACTAGCATTACCGCGTCTTGCTAGTACCTTAATTCTAGCTAATAATACAGAATAATTAAATGGCTTTACTAAATAATCATCTGCACCAATATCTAAACCTCTAATAATATCTAAATCAGTATCCTTTGCAGATAAAAATAATACTGGAGTATTAATTTGTCTTTTTCTAATTTCCTGAACACATTCAAATCCATTTAATTTAGGCATCATAATATCCATAATAATAACATCAAAGGAATATTGTTCTAAATAATCTAAAGCCTCTAAACCATTAAATGCTTGAGATACATGAATTTTTTCTAATCCTAATCTTTTTCTTAACATGTTATTTAATTCAAGATCATCTTCTACTACTAAAACATTCATAATTTTTCCTCCATTAATCTAAATATTTTATTCTATAATTTAATAATTTACCTGTATAAACATCTATTTCAATTTCATAGGTAACATCAATTCTTATAAAGCTAACAATATAAGCATTATGAATATTATAATCATTTAAATTTACCTTTATTGATGAAACATCATCAATAGTTAATAAACAATAATTCAATGCTTGAATTAATGCTTTATCTTTAGTAATAAAGCATTTATTAATACTATCCTCATAATTTTTTTCAATAATAAAATATTCTTTTGTTTCATCATCTATTCTAACAATAAATGAATAGCATTGACTCATTCCATATACATAATAATATAATTTATTATTAATAACTTCAAAGTCTATACCATAAAACGATGATGATTTTGTTTGAACATTAATTGCATTTCTAGTTATAGTAACTAATTCATCTATATTAGTATAATGCTCACCAATAACATTACCATTATAAGCATCAATATAGAAATAAAAGAAATTAACCTCATCATTACCATAAATAATATAAGCTAAGCTATTATTAATAATATCAAGCTTAATACATAAATAGTTTGTGTTGAAATTAATATTTTTATTATTAATAATATCAAGAACATTATTTTCAGAAATAATATTAGTAAATTTTATATTATTATAGCCATTATTATATTTTTCTTGTGCTATTCTTTCAAATTCTCCATCATTTTTATCCTGATAATTATAAGCCCAATAAATAAAATCATAATAATTATGAATATATTTTTCCTTAGCTATAATAGTACCATTTAATCCATTAATTTCAAATTTATAAGTAAAATAATCAGTATCCACGTATGCTCTATAAACAAAATTAGTTCTATTAAAACCTTGAACTAAAGAAATATAATTTATATTAATATTATCAATAATATTTTGATAAACTATATTAGTAATGCTTTTTTCATCTAATATATTTTTATTAATAAATATTTTTTTACTATTAATACTTCTTTGTTCTTCTTTAATAATATCTCCTGTTAAAGCATTAATAGAGATTTCATATCTTTTATTTAAATCATATAAAGAAATAATATATACTTTATTACCCCTAAGCTTCTCATCTCTTATCTCTTCAAGCTCTACTTCACCACCTATATAATCCTTAGCTTTTGTAATCGCATCAGTCATTGATATATAAGCACTATTTTCACTATCATAATCAATTAAAGAGATTCTATAGTTTAATATTTCATTTGTATCTTTATTAAATGAATAATAATATTTCATATTAGCAGTATATAAAGAAACATCAATGGCCTTTGTATTAAATGAAGCTAAAGATGATATTTTAGCTTTTAAAATATCATTTTCATCTAATTGAGCTTTTTCTAAAGCCTGATAATAATATGTATCTAATGTATAACTAAAAGCACTTATTTCATTAGAATTTACTAAATCTAAATTTTCAATACTTCTATCATTTAAATTTGTTCTAATATAATATTCATTATCATTAGAAATTAATGTAACAATATACTCATTTTCCCATAATCTTTCATATGAAGAATAAGTAATATCCTCTTTATTTAAATTAAGCTCATTTAATACAAATGAATGAATATCATTATTTTCTGTATGTAGATTAGAGCTTAAATCAGTTGTTTTTTCACCACAGGAGGTAAGTAAAAAAATACATATTAAAATAAATATATACATATATTTTCTTTTCATTGTATCTACCTCCTTGTATTTTTAAAATTATAAATAATCTTAATTAAATTGTAATTAAGAATTAATTATCTTTTTTCTTATTTTTTTAGTATTATCTTAACATATTTAATTTTAAAATTAAATATAAATTAAAAATGAATATGCTTTTAATTAAAAAAACCCTGAATTAATCAGAGTAACTACTACTTATAGAAATATAAATATGACAAATTCCAAAAATAATAGAAAAAGCAATTAATAAAAAATATCCTAATAAAATTCCAGATATTAAAAATATTAATGTTGGAATAATAGATAAAGAATAAGCTTTGAATAAATTATATTTATTTTGACAAATTATCCAAATAATTAAATATAAAAATAATAATATTCCATTAATAATTAAATAAAATAAAAGTGCATTATTAAAATAAAAATTTATATATGTATAGGGAATATTAAATATCATTAAAATTAAACAACCATATCTTCCTATTTGTTCAAATAATTCTATAATTTTATTGTTTTTTTTTGTTATATTTTTATTTTTTATAGAATAAACAATATTGGGTATCATTATAATAGTCATAATGATTAATCCATAATAATTAAACCAATTCATATTATTACCTATTATAATAAAGTTGTTAATTTAACATAAGTATCTTCTGGAAGAATATCTTTAATATTATTAATATCCTCATTAGATGGATTTAAAATAAACATTGTAGGACCACTACCACTAATATGAACTTTATTATTAATAGATAATCTAGTATATAAATATCTTAATTCACTACTTAATAATAAAGAAGCCTTATTTAAATCATTAAAAATATTATTATCTAATAATTCAATATCATTATTTTCTAAAGCCTTAATAATGTTTTCTTCATTGTTATTTCTATCCTTAAATTCATATTGATAATTATCATAAACCTTTTTTGTTGATAAACCAAATGAAGGCTTAATTAATAATAATTTTATTCTATTAATATTAATATTTAATGGATTAACAATTTCTCCATAATGACTACATTTAGCTATTTTTGTTTTAATAAAAAATGCTACATCACTACCTAAAAAGCTACATAAATGTTCAAGTTCGCTATCAGATATTTCAGGTTTATATAATCTTCTTAAACCTCGTAATACTGCAGCAGCATCGCTACTACCACCAGCAAGTCCTGCTTCTAAAGGAATGTTTTTTTTATATTTTATTTTTACTCCACCATTAATATTATAAGTAGAAAAAAATAAAGAGGCGGCTTTATACATAATATTATCTTTTATATTATTATCAACTATTAATATTTCATGATATTTTTCTAATTCTATTTCATCATAAATATTAATAGGAACCATTATCGTATTTACAATATGATAATTTCTTTCATCCTTATTTAATACCTCAAGTGTTAAATTAATTTTTGCATAAGCTCTCTCTAATACCATAAACTACCTCACTAATAATCGCATCTTTCCATAACTTTCAACACCACCAATATTAACCTTTTTAATTTTTGAAACTCTACTAATTGATAAAATATCAATTATTTGATTTATTGGTGTTATCGCAGCTAAAATAGCTACTAATGCAGGATCATATGCTTCTATTTTTTCTCTATTTATTGATGAAGCTGAATTAGCACCAGAAGCAATTATTGCTTCTAAATTACTACTACACGCTCCAGCAAATACATAAATATCATCTAAAGAATATTTTTCTCTTATTTTTAATACTGAATTCATAAAATGAATTGAATTTTTATAATTATTTAAATCTTTTTTATCTTTTCCATTAAAAGAATCATGTCCCGTTATTATTACTATATTAGGTCTATATTTATTAATATCTTTTAATACTCTATCTTTTATTAATTCTTCTTTTGATAATATTCCATTTGCATAAATACCTATAGATTTATATAAATCTAAGCATTTATTTAAATATTCATTATCACTATCATAATGTAATATTTTACCTGTAATATGATCTATTTTACCTTTATATTGTTCTACTATTCTATTTTTATAATTTATTTCTTCTAAAGAATTCTTTTCAAATTCAGAATTTAATACCTCATTTAAATCAGAAATTGGAGCATCTGCAATAATTCTTATAAATACTCCTGATAGTAATGCAATATTATTATTAATATTTAATATTTTAAAAATAATATCACCATTATATTTCTTTCTAATAACAATAGAACCAATATCCATTATATCACCTAAGGTAATATATGAATTATAAATTATAATTATGAATTATATAATTATCTAATAAAACAAAATCATTAATCGATAATTCTTCAGCTCTAACAGTAGTCTTTATATTATTATCATTAAGCATTTTTAATATAAATTCTTTATTATAATATGTACATAAATTATTAATTAATGTTTTTCTTCTTTGACTAAAAGCTTCTCTAATAAATTTAAAGAAATGTTCTTCATTTATAGCATTATATAAAGGATTTTCATATAAATCTAATCTAATAACTGCACTATCTACATTTGGAGAAGGAATAAATACTGTCCTTGGTACCTTAAACATTTTTTTAGCATTACATCTATAGCCTACCGCTATAGATAATGCATTATAATCCTTAGTTTTAGGTTTTCCACAAATTCTATCAGCTACTTCTAATTGCATCATTAATACATATCTAGTTATTAATTTAGTTTTACTTAATAATCCTAAAATAATTGGAGTAGTAATATAATATGGTAAATTAGCAACTACATATATTTTTTTATAATCCTTTAAATATTTATTAATATCTTCATTAATATCTATTTCTAAAATATCTTCATTTATTACTAAATAATTATTATATTCCTTTAAATTATCATTTAATATAGGAATTAAATCCTTATCTATTTCATAGCATAAAACAAATCCAGCTTTATTACATAAATGTTCAGTTAAGCTACCTAAACCAGGCCCTATTTCTATTACTGCAGTTTCTTTATCTAATTCAGAAGCATCACATATTAACAAAAGGATATTTTGATCTGTTAAGAAATTTTGACCAAATTTCTTTTTTGCATCTAAATTATTATTCTTTAAAGTATTATTAATAAAATTTTGATTTCCTATTTTAGCTGACATATTATTTTTTCTAAATCCTTTTTTGTTATTTGTAAAATATTTAATCTTTTTAAAAATGTTTTTGAATTAGGTTTACCTATATTTAAATAATCTGATATTTTATCTCTTAATTCACTACTATTTTCTTTTCCTATAAGATTTAAACTATATAGTTCATTAACTGTAATTGTATTAATATTATTACAAGAAGTATATACATTACTTAATGCATCAATTATTGCTTCTTTAGATGCATGTTCTATACCTACTTTTTTATGATTATTACTGATACAATCTTTTTTTCTTAAAAAGGCATGTTTACAATTACTAATATTTTCATCTATTGTTTTTCTTATTTTTTCACCTGGTGAATCAGGATCTGTAAATACAATAATATTATTATTTTTAGACAATTCCTTTAAATAATTAATAGTATCATTACTTATTTCACTACCATTTGTAATTACACAATTGGCATCAGGTATTGCTTTTAAAACTTTATCTACATCATGAGTACCTTCAACCACAATAATATCCATAATAATCAACTCCAAGCATAAGTAATTATAGCATAATTATTAATAAAATAAAATTTAGTAATAACGTTTTATTCACTAATTAAAATGCTAAATAATATAGAAATTTTTTTTTAATTTCTTCTATGTTATATTTTCTAAGCTTTATTTAATAGGGTAGAGGAAAGAAAATAATTCTTTGCCCCTCCCATTGCACCGTACGTACGGGTCTCGTATACGGCGCTACATTTATATTGAACACAAACTACCTAAGATAGTAAGCCAAAGGGTTGACCAGTCCCGGTCTTC
>JBGVLG010000105.1:0-2511 GCA_045124155.1 Anaeroplasma sp. | reverse complement strand
ACAAGAAAAGACCAAATAAATTTGATCTAAGAACTCACTGATGTGAGTTTTTTTATTAGTGATATACTTTGTATATGAAAAAGTTATTATTTTATAGAAATTCAGATTTTAGTATAAATAGATATTTCTCTAAGCCACAATTTAAGGCTAGATTATTAGAAGCATCTACTCATGGTAAAGATGTCTTTTATAATGAGGTAAGAAAACTTAATAATTGTAGAAACGCTCTTAAAGAACAAGGTGATATTTTTATTAAAGATATCTTTTTACATTATTGGTCTTCATTCAAATCAAAATACATAAATCAATTATCTCGTCCTGGTATAATAGATTCTATTGAATCTATGATGTCTTGTCATAACTTTGATAATGGTTTTACATTTTATCAATGTCCTTCTTGTAATGATTTCTATATGATGGGATTTTCTTGTCATTCTAGATTTTGTTCCTCTTGTGGTCAAAAATATAAAAACCAAAGAACTATTAAAGTTAGTGAAAAATGTTTAAACGTTCCTCATAGACAATTCGTTTTTACTGTCCCTTCTCAACTTTGGAAATATTTTAGAATTTATCGTGATGATTTATTAAACGTTTTATTTTCTTCAGTTAATGAAACTTTAAACATCGTTTTAGAACACAACGCTCCTATTATATATAAACAAGAAAAAAGACGATTTGGTTTTATTTGTTTCTTACATACTTTTGGTAGAGATTTAAAATTCTATCCTCACATTCATGTTCTGATCGCTGAAAGATTTTTTAATAAATTTAATCAACTTAAAAAATATGATTACTTTTCTTTTGATTTTATTAGAAAAACTTTCCAAAATGTTCTTTTCCATAATATCTATCAATACTTCAAAGATGTTGTTAAAGACTATATACTTACTAGAAAAATATATTTACTCTTACAAGATTTAAGAAATACATATAAAGAAGGTTGTTACTTCTATGGTCCTAAACTAAAAAAAGAAATCATCTCTATTAAAGACACTCAAACACTTACTAACTATATCGCTAGATACGCTTCTCATCCTCCTATCTCTGAAAGAAGAATAGTTAAGGTTGACTACTCTTCTAACCAAGTAACTTGGTTTTATGATCCTCATGAAGATGATGATATAAATGACGATGATAAAAAACTTGGTAGACAATATGTCACTGAAGATGTTTTTGAATTTATGAAAAAACTTATTGTCCATATTCCTACAAAAGGGTTTCAACAAATTAGATATTACGGTTTCTACTCTAATAAATTTAAAGATAAAATTTCTATTACTAAATTATTTACTGATGCACAATTAACTAAAATGTTAGATAATACTTATTGGGTAAATGGTTTAAAATCTTCTTTTGGTTATAACCCTCTTCTTTGTAAGTGTGGTTCTCTTATGATTTTAAATCTTGAATTATCTTATTTCCCTTAAGAGGTTATTATGAAATTTAAATGGAATATTAGAAAAAAAGAAATTGATTACTTTGGTCATATCTCTAAAGAAGAACTAGATGAATTAGAAGACGATTTTAAATACATCGATATTATTGATTTTAAATGTCTTCATTGTGGTAAATCTGCTGAACTTGAAGCAGATATTGTTTTAGAATGCTTTAATCCTCGTTATGAAGATTATCCAGTTTATACTTGTATGCATTGTAACAAGGAAAAACTTGTTCCTTTAGATGTTTATAATCAATTATCCATAGATTTTTACTACCCTTTCAAAGATTAACTACTTATAGACTCTATTTTTTGAGTCTTTTTTTGTTTGTTCTCTTAAAATACAATTTCCTAGTTAAGAACAAATCAACTCCATACCACCAATGTCTAATGAAGGATTTGAAATATTTTTTTGTCTATAGATTTTAAAATTATATTCAAAAAAATCATTATTCGATTGATCATACATAGTTAAAAACAAAATAATATTAGATTCACCATAAGCATTTAGACAATAATAATCTTCATCAGAAGAACTAGAAATAGTCCCCGCAACATATTCGTTTTTATAATTAGAACTATATATTGACGTTTGATTTTCCTCAATATTAATTGCTGTTCTAAAACTCCCATTATCTTCATCATCATAAATTGTAGTAATCAAAGCATATGGATTAGTATCTGCATTAACTCTTTTAATCATTTCCGGATTAACAAAAGTCATAATCATAAATAAAATTGTTATTAATAATTTAATTTTTTTCATTTTTTTCTCCTTTCTTTAAATTATTTATCAAATAAAACAGTACACTGTCATCACCCCTTTACTTAACTTATATATACCATAAAATCAATACAAAGTGGTAGTTACTTTTTGGTTACTCTCAACTCTACTCATAGTAGATTCTGTGTTTTTCAGTAAAAAGTCTATTGTTTTAGAAAAATGTGTTTTTTACATTTTTCAATTTTCTTATCTAAATATAATAAAAAGAAGTTATTCAATAACAACTTCTTCTACTATATCTACTTTAACTTAAACTTTATTTTATTTCTAACTTCATGACAATGTCTAC
>JBGVLG010000104.1:0-4333 GCA_045124155.1 Anaeroplasma sp. | reverse complement strand
CTAAGTTCTGCCATTTTATTTACCTCCATTTTATTATATAATACTATTTTAATTATTGACTTGTTCTTAAATTTTAATAGAATCTTATCATTACTGATTCTTGACCATTCCAAGTATATATTCTAACAACTTCACCTATTGCAGTACCTGTATTTTTTTTAGCTAATTTACCACTTGCAGCTAATTCAACTTCGTCTCCAACTTTAGTTACATCTGATACTAAATCTTTAGCTATAGTATATTCATCACCAGTAGTTATATAATGAGCTCTACCTATAGCACCTTCTGCCATAGTAAAATCTTTTTCTTCTAATCTTTCATCATATTGTTTTGGTACAGTTGTATTTATAACTAAATCTCCTTTTGCTGTAGTTGCAGAAGCTAATTTAACTTTGTATGCTTCAAAGTCATCTACACCTCCACCCCAAACATTATTTGCAGCCATTCCTTCTATTTCAAGGAATAAACCTCTTTCTAACCCAGCAACAGAGTTAATAAATGTAACAGGTCTTGGATTAACACATCTGTCCATGTTCATTATTCTTGCCATTCTTATTTCCACCTTTCCTTATTATTTATTATTTTTTGGTATACCATATTTTGCAAATAATAAATCTACTTCAGACATTTTTTCTTCTGTATCCACTATTGGAAGTGAAGTAGATTTTTTATCGTCTTTAGAGAAATTGTTTTTGATAGGTTGATTATTTCTATATAATTCTAACTCAAATTTTTCCATTGAGTATTGACCTTCTAAAACTTTTTCTCTTAATTCTTTTACTTTATCTTCATTTACATTAAAATTAGCAACTATTTCATCCATTTCTGAATTTAATTGTTGTATTTTAATTTGTTTATCATATTCAGCTTTAAATTCTCTTAATTCTGCTAATTCAACTAAAGCATCAGAGAATTCTGCTTTAGTGTTAGCTATTGCTTCATCTAATTCAGCTTGTGAGTATAATTTTTCTTCTTCACAAGAACATTTTTTCTTTTTCTTATTTCCACAAGCCATTTCTTCTTCTTCATCACATACACATTCACTCATAGGTTTTCCACATTCAGGACAAACATCTTCTTCATCTTCTGCACATCTTTTTTTCTTTTTGTTGCCACAAGCCATATCTTCCTCAACTTCATCTTCTTCTGCAAATTCTTGTTGAGGTTCATCTACTATGACAGGTATTTCAACAGCTTCTTCTTCAGAGAATTCTTGTTCTAACTCTTTGTTTTCATCCATACCCTTACCTCCCCCTTTCTTATTAAAATTTTGTAATAAAATATCTACTTGCTCTAACTTACTTCTATAATCGTTATCTTGCGAAAAATTAAATTCTATTCTACTATTTTCAATTGCTGGAAGATTACCATTACCTAGTATAGTTGTAGCAAGTATATTATATTCTTGTATTTCATAATAGCCATCATCTCTGAATTGGCCATTAATAACTTCTATTTCAACACTTACATCTTTTACTTCATCTCTTTTTAAGATATCATACATAGATGAATATGTTTTCCATATGATACCATATGCTTGAATATAATTAACATCATTTTCTTCATCATATTTTATTTCAGTAGAGTTATTTAAGAATACACCAACGGGACGTTCAACATAAGTTTCTTTAAAAGATACATTACCTTTGTAATCTGCTTTCATTTCAAAATCTACATCATGTCCATTGGCATCTAATTCTCCATCTTCTCTTTCTACTATATTTGCTAATATAGGAGTATAAGCAACGCTATCTTTAGCTTTGTTTAAACTATCAATAGTAAAAGAAGAGCCATTATAATTTTCTCCACTACTCATTATTCTTAGTTTAACAAGATGAAAGTCAGGATTGTTTAATGAAAAATCATTTGACAAAGAGAATTTAGAAGGTATTGAAAACTTTTTCATTATCTCACCTCCCTTCTAATTATTAAACAATTTTTAATTTATTATAAACTTTTAGCGTGGTTTAGGTACTATTATACCATCTTTATATAAAAAAATAAAACTAGAGAAATTAATTCCTTAGCCTTTAAAATTCCTCCTTATTTTAATTTATTTTATAATATAAATCTATTATAAATTAATTAATTAAATTTGTTGTAATAAAATCAACACACTTATTTTCTAATGAACGTTTTGTGCTTGCTGTATCAGTAGTCCATGTACTGATTAATATACCTCTTGATTGTAATTTTCTTAAATTAGTTTCAAGTATATTTGTATCTGTTTGTCCCCAATCTTGTATTTCAAGTCCTATACTGTCATAATTGAAATTATCATAATCAATAGTATCATTTACTAAATACAATTTTTGGACAACAGCTTTATTATCTATTTCTAAAACCCTATTAATATATTCTTTATCAAAACTAATATAAATTACACTATTTCTCATTCCAAACGAATTAACCATCTCTACAATTTTGTCAACATCTTCAATCTGTCTCAATGGCTTAAGTTCTATAACGGCAACTTTTCCATATTTTCTACATATTTTAAGATAATCACTAAATAGAGCTATTTTTTCATTTGGATATTGTGATAGTCCATTAACTCCATTATCATAAACAACATCTTTAATATCCTCATATGATTTATCAAGAATTGCACCCGTTCCAGTTGTATGATTATCTAATTCAGTATCATGAAAACATACTATTGTATCATCTGTTAATACTCTAGCATCTGTTTCTATAGCCCAACATTCTTCTGTTTCACCTGCTAAAGTAAAACTAGTAACAGTATTATCAGGAGCTTTTCCCGAATATCCTCTATGCATTATTATTCTTGTTTTCATAGGTGATAAACTAAATAATAAAGGCTTTTCATTTGACTTTATACTACTTAAAGTTGCATTTTTTATCTTCTCATCTAAATTTGTAGAAGTTTTGAATTTAATAGCATTAAAACAATCATTATATACTTCAGTGAATGTTATGCCATCATTTAAACCACATGTTTGTAACATATAATAAGTGCCTTTTGGAATTGTATAAGACCCTTGTGTTATCCAACCACTATTACCAGTCGCAGTAGAACTTGGGTCTGCATACGTGTAAACACTAATTCTATATTTACTATAATCAGTTGTTAAAATTATATCTGTATCGGCATGTTGCATTGTTTTAGTACACATTCTTACGCTACTTTCAAAGTACCCACCTCTATTACTTAAACTTCCTAATACCCAATCAATTTTATACTTTATATCAATAAAATCATAAATTTGGTCATACATAGCATCTACATTTAATTTACTAGGTAAATTTTCATTTATAGCTTCAATATCTCCTAAAATATCATCTAAATTAATATCTGCTATTGTTCTTTTATACTTCTTTCCGTATTCAAGTTTTTTATTAGCACCTATACACCAATATTCACTACTATTTACTATCATAATATTACTCATATTTGTTGCAGTATAATAATACGGATATAACCAACAATCTTTAGTAGGAGTATAAGTTCCTGCAAACATAGCTTCTTGTGATAACTCACCTATCTTTGTTTGTAAATCTAAACTTACAAGTAAACTACCACCTCTTATATCTCTAAAAGAATACGTTATGCCACCATAAAGTCTTATTCTATTGTAGCAAGTATGACCACCTGAATCTTGAGCTATTACACCTTCTGATGAAGACCAATTCCAAACTTTATCTGTATAAACTGGTGTTGGATTCAATAAATTCTCATAATAATTAAAGAAATTAGTTTTTTCTTTTGTTACTTGTTGAGACGCAATATTCTCACTTAGTACACTATTTTCACCTACAACTGCTATGCTCCCACCAGTCATAGCTTCTTTAACATCTTGTCCCATATTGTCCATAGACCAAACTTTAGAATCTAAATCTGTCTTATTCACCTTTTGTTCTAATTGTGAATCAACTTCATCTAATCTATCATTTATTTTATTGATAACATCTCCACCAATGGTACTTCCATCACCAGAGATTATTTTTTTCGTAAAAGGCATTTAATCACTTCCTTTCATTAATATATTCCACTAGCTTGAATCTTTCCGCTTTCTATACATATACAAGAATATACAGGACAGTCCAACATTTGATATCCTTCATTTGGTTGTAATGTTATTAACTCATCAGATTCATTTATTCTTAAATGTATTATAGAAGTACCTATATTATATATATCAAATTGTGTTAATATTAAGCTACCTTCTGCCCATCCATCTTTTATTATAAGCTCTTCTCCTGCGGTTACATCTTTATAAATTCCAAATGGTTTTTTATAACCTTGTCTAGTCATATTTTCACCTCTTTACATTAGAAATATAATTTATTAGATATAAATATTTCCTTATCT
>JBGVLG010000103.1:0-4354 GCA_045124155.1 Anaeroplasma sp. | reverse complement strand
CATTGCTTATAGTGATTCGCACTATATAAACATTAGGTCCTTTTGTGAGTGGCTTCTCACATACTACGACCTCAGCTGACTCCCTAACTATTTGCTTTTTATTGCACGTATTTTACGCGTTAGGGCCTCCCGGGGTAATTCACTAATCTTTCGTTCCACAACCTCTTGATTTACTGTCTTGGTTTTACGTTTACCTTTTGGACTTCAGTTTGTATAGCAACCTTATCCACCATTTAGCCTCATCAAGTTTCTATTCGTAGGCTCGAGAACTTTGCTAGCCCCTTCCTTCACCCATAACATTACTGTTAACGGCTTGGGGTTTGCTACACTTGGCGGTAAATACCCGTGACTGGACTTTCACCAGTAAGATTAGTGCCATGCCCGGCACACTATCAAAATAAGGAACAAAAATAAACATTCTCGTTCCTTATATGTTCCTTATTTAATTTATATTTGTTCTTTATTTATTTTAAAAAAATGTTAATACTTTGTATTAATTTTTAGCATAGTACAAGAACCATTATTGTCTCAACATAATTATTAATCCATTATTAAAAAGTAATATCAAAACATATCAGCAAGACTTATTATTTTATACAGATTATTTTATAATTCAATTTTTAATCTATTATCAATATAGAATGAAACATTAAAATGTAGATAGCGTTAATAAGTATAAAATTATTACAATACTCTTGGATTCAAATTTACAATCATCTTTTTTTATGTATAACACCTTAAACTATAACATATTTGTGCTTTAACTGATTCATTTTATAATCGCTAAAGCTAATATAGTTATCTTTTTGTAGTCTTCCAACAACAATACCAGGATCTCTACTAATAGATTTTGCAAATTTCTTAACATTTTCAACAGTAAATTCACTATTCTTTATAAATGCTGTATACTTATCCTTATCTATTAACATATCTTCAGCAAATCTATCTGCTTCATCTTCTATATCATAATTATAAGACACTCCATAATCTCCGTTTACTAGATGACCAAATTCATGAAATAATGTAAACCAAAATGAATCAGAATCATTCTTTCTATCATTCATCATAATCATCATTTTATCGCCAATTTTACGTGTAGCTCCATTAACTTTTGATCCTTCAATATTTGGCAGTAACACTAAAATCACTCCACATTCATATAATTTTTTTTCAATTAATCTATAGAATTCATCATGCTTTTCAGTTAATGTCAAAGCATATTCAATTGCTTCTACAAACATTTTTTTATTATATTTTGGTGCATTTTTATACTCAAGTGCTTTATTAGTAGCTATTTGAACCATAATATTAGCCTTAATGATATTTTTAGGAAATATCTCTAAATTACTACTTCTAAAACTCACTCCTATTTCAGTCTTTTCAAAAACTGTTAATGAAGAAACCTTTAAGAACTCTCTAACTTTAATGATTTGTTCATTAATTCTTCTTGGAAGCTCTGGAAGACCAAAATGATCTACAAAATATTTATAGTTGATAACATTAAATACATTTCTTTCTCTATCAAGTTCATCTTGTTCATTCTTTTCAACTAATAAGGAATCATATTCACTTTGAAGGTTTAACCAAAATTTAACACTTGTTCCAAGCATTCTTGATAGCTTAGCAGCTATTTCAACAGATAAGCTTTGTTCTCCTTTTAATAAAACACTAATGTTTTTTGGCGTAGTTCCTAATCTAATAGCAAACTCTTCTTGCGTAATACCCAAATCATCAATATATTCTTTTATATAATATCCAGGATGAAATGCAATTTTATCTTTAAATTCAACATAATTATTCATCATAATGATTGCTCACCTCTCTAATCTCAACTATTCTAACCTTTTTAGCAATTTCATCAATATTACATGGTATAAATGGATTTTCATCATCATCGAGTGGCTCGAGAATAACTCTCCATTTATCTCTCCTAGTCTTAACATCAATTGAAAAATATCCTTCTAAATTATTATTTTTCCCCTTATTCTCTAATTTATGAAAATGAAATTGTGGCATTTTAACTATATCATTTAAAACATCAGCAGCTCTTAGTGCGTTTATTCTGGCTAACAAACTAATAGCGCATTGTTTATTTCCACCCATATACTTTGTTGCTTTTTTTAAATCATTGCATATTTCCTCAGTTTTAGAGTCATAATATAATATTTTCAAGAAATCACCGTCTTTTAGTAAATTACCCTTTGGGTAATATTATTATATGCTTTTTTGTCAGAAATATCAATTACCCAACAGGTAATTTTATTATTATTTTTAATAAATTATTATTTTTAGAAAACAATAATCATTATTATATAATTGATTTTTATTTAACAACTCAATTATTGGGTGTCACTAGTGCACGAATAGTTCCCTTATCACTCCAGACTGCCTGTTTGTTTTAGGAAATAGTAAATCAGCTGTTACTATTGTTTGTTTTGATTTCGTATTAATTGAAATCTTTACTGTTAATTTTGTTTTCATAATTTCCTCCGAGTTTTAACATAAATAGAACCTCGTTAGAAATGACTTGCATTTTGAACCTTATACTCACAATCTTCCATTCTTATTCTTTATGTCATCATCATTCCTATATGAGGAACTATGAATGTTTTATTATTTGTACTTACTCATGGATGAGTACTTCTTTATAATTTCTAATCTCCAATCATTTGGTACAATTCCATTATGCAGGTACACTGGGGCACTATTAATTCACGGTTAAAAATAAATAAAAAAATCAGCAAAATTTTTTCACTGACTCAAAATAATCACTATTTAATAGTAGTATTTTTTTACTCAAAATATATCAACCAGCTTAATTTCCAGTATCCCTACGGGATAAAAAAGTCATGTCAACTTAATTAATTTTAGCCATTTTTTATAAATTTGCTTATTTTTATGTTTATTTAGCTAGTTGATATAAAAGAAAAAGGCCTTTAAAACGTCTAAAAACAAGTCAACAAGGCCAATTATAATTATTTGTATAATTATTTTGATATAAATTATTTTACTAATTCATCTTCGTAAGCAAGCATACGCACTCAACTTCCTACCACGATTCGCAGTAGTTTTCTTTAAAAATAGGTAAAATTACTGTGTAAATCCAATATCTGATACCTTTATTTTTTCATAATCAACTGATAAATGATAGCTAGTTATTCTTGTTTGACCTGAATTAGGTACTAAAATTCCTTTTTCAACCCATTCATTCATCCATTTTGATATTGCACGTGGTGTAACTGCAAACAATTCTGCTAATTCCTTATTTTTTATCACCTTAAGGCCATTTTCAACCATATATCTAATTAATGTTAAATCCTTCTTTGAAAGACCATTTAAAAGCATATTGGATTCTTTCTTTGATGCTTCTAATGCTTGCTCATATATTTTTTCAGCATTTAATGCCATTATTTTACAAAAATACTCTATCCATATTTCTAAATGTGGTGGATTTTCTCTTCCTGAATAAAATAACGCAGGCAATCCCATTTGAATAGATTCATAATATCCATTCAAATCTGACATATAATATTCCTCAAATGAATTAAAGCCTTTGAAATCATAATCATGTTGCATTAATACATAAGTTGCAATGGCTCTAGATGTTCTTCCATTACCATCTGTAAATGGATGAATAGTTACTAATGCATAATGCATAATTGCAGCTAATATAGGAACTGGCAAGCTTTGATTATTGTTATACCAATCAAAAAGCTCATTTATTAATGGTTCTATATCAATCCACTCTGGTGGAATATACTCTGCTTGTTTTGATATTGAATCATATACTGCAAATAATACTCCAGGAGGTCTTTGGCCTCTAAATGGTATTCTTGATAGTTTTCCTTTTCTTTGAATAATATCATGGAGCTTTAAAACAAATTCCAAATCAATAGGTGTTTTCTTTTTATTCTCTTCTTCTAGAAATGTTAATGCATCCCAATAGTTTTGAACTTCCTGTTCAGCAGTTATTCTATTACCTTGTTTATTTGCAATAACCTTTTCTACTTGATTATAAGTTAAAACATTTCCTTCAATACTTGTCGAAAAATGAGTTTTCTTTAGCTTCGCTTCATACATTAGTTTATGTTTTTCCCTTGTGGGTAAAAATAAGTAATCTAAGGCTGTTTTATACTTTTCTATTTTCAACAAATAATCCACTAAATTATTAGTATACTTAAATTCTAATTTCACTATTCATCACCACTATTATTAATAGGGTAGAGGAAAGAAAATAATTCTTTGCCCCTCCCATTGCACCGTACGTACGGGTCTCGTATACGGCGCTACATTTATATTGAACACAAACTACCTAAGATAGTAAGCCAAAGGGTTGACCAGTCCCGGTCTTCCT
>JBGVLG010000102.1:0-3864 GCA_045124155.1 Anaeroplasma sp. | reverse complement strand
ATTGCTTACTTTTTTATTTATTATAGAACTCAAAACAAATTTTTGTCTTCCTAATGCTAATTGACTAGGAATAGAATCATATATCATCGATATTCTTCCACTTGGATCTATTTTTCTAAAATCGTCTTTATATAATTCTATAATTTCTTTTTTTATAGTATCTATTTCTTGAAATGTCTTTTTTTCTAAATAAGCATCTACTACTTGCGGCATACCACCAATCGCCATATATATTCTAAAATCCCTCATTAAGGTTCTATTCGTTGCTTGACCAATTGGTTTATTAAATTTGTTGATAGTTTCTAACATGGAATAATCTTTATTACATGCCCAACAAAATTCCTCGTAATCCATCGGATATACATTTATTTTCATTTCCTCAGATGGTATAACAATGCCTTTAATATTCTTTTTTATACTTATTAAAGAGCCTGTTTCTATATAATCATATCTACCATCCTTTACTAAATGCTTAATAGCCTGTCTAACTTTAGGAACTAATTGGATTTCATCAAATATAATTACAGATTCACGTTCATATAATTTAATTGACATTACTGATTGTAATCTCAAAAAGAAAATATCTAAATTTGAAATATCATCAAACACACTTAATTCTTCCTTTGATATTTTTGAAAAATCAACTAATATATATGATTTATAGTTTCCCTTAGCAAAATTCTCAGCTATTGTACTTTTACCAACACGTCTTGCACCTTGTAGTAATGCTGCATACCTTCCACTATATTTTTTCTTCCATTCATATAATTGTTCAGTAACTTTTCTTTTAAACATAGGGATAGACCTCCTTAATTTCCACTATTAATATAAACCATTTTTTGCTTTTTTGCAATATTTTAAAATTGAAAAATGACTGTTTTTGCAATGTTTTTTTATATAAATAATTACATTTTTTCAACTTTTTACATTATAAAATAACATTATTGTGTTATTTATAATCAACGTAGATTCTAGTTTTAAATCTTTAGATTCATAGTTTTAGAATAGGTATATTTCATTAACATATTACAAAGGCAACATTTGACTATTTCAGAATGAGTTTTAATATAAACCGTATTTTTAAAAAAAAAGCTACATTGAGCTTGTAATTCATTGATTACCAAAAGGTGTTGTTAAATTTGACATTTGTTAAAAAGGATTATATTGCTGATTATATCCTTTTGTATCAACATTGCCTTGATATTGTTTTGGACTATACATTTGTTGTTGATAATATTGATTATACATAACAGGTTGCTGATACATTGGTGCTGCTTGAGCATATTCATTTATCATAACATTTTCTGATGATGTAGAATATGTTGGAATATTTATATGTCTTTTTATACAATTATTAATCACATGTGGGTGATTTAAATAAGCTTACATAATGTTGAAATTATGGCTTAGACAAGCCATTTTTCATTTTCAATTTATACTACAAATAAAATTATCTTTTTATTTTTTTATCAGCTAAATCTCCATAAATAGGTGTTGCAAGTCCAAATCCACCACTGATTGTTAATATTTGTCCTGTGGTATATGCTGATTCATCACTTGCAAAATAAATAACTGCTGATGCAATTTCATCAGATAAACCAATTTTTTTAAGTGGAATATGTTTTAAAAAGAAATTCTTAAAATCTTCAGATAAATTTTTATCTACAGCTTCAGTTCTTGTCATACCAGGAAGTATTGCATTACATCTAATATTGTTATGTGCCTCTTGAACTGCAATCAATTTGGTTAAATAATTTATTGCAGCTTTACTTGTTCCATAAGCAATTTGTGATATATCAGGAACAAGCCCACCTACTGATGATATATTAATAATACTTCCGCCACCAAATTTTGCCATATGCTTTGCTGCCTCTTGGCTTGATAAAAATACACTTTGTAAATTTATATTGATAATATCTAAATAATCTTCTATCTTAGTGTTTACTAAGTCTAAATCCTTTTTAGGATTAGATGTACCAAAATTATTTACTAATACATCAAGATGACCTTCATTTTGAATTACTTCTTTTATCATACTGCTAAATGATTCAGGTTTACTAGCATCATTATATACATATTTAACCTTATAACCTTGATCACATAAATCATCTGATATTTCCTTAGCTAGCTCTAGGTTTCTTGCCCCCCATATAAACTATAGCACCTTCTTTAGCACATGCTTTTACACACGATAACCCAATTCCTCTTGTGGATGCAGTTATTAAAACTATCTTATTATTTAATCTCATTTTATAATTCCTCTCTTATTTTCTATGAATTTTTGGTAAAAATTGAACTAAAATAATTCCCGCTATGACAAAAATTATTTCTACTATTGATAATATATGAATTGATTTTACTGCAGCTTCTGCTGATGTAATAATATTTGTTGAAGCTGTATAGTTATTAATTTGATTTGTAAAGAGTGGAACGAATATAGCCACACCAAATGGTATAGTTAAATCTCTAAATAAACCATATGTACCTGTGGCTGCTCCTGCTTTATCAAGTGAAAGATTTGATAATACAACCTTCATAAATATAGAAGCATTTCCACCTAGTCCAAATCCTAATATTCCTAATGATAATGCAAGTAATATTACTGAAGTTTCAACAGAAAAAAATAACATAATTGCACATCCAACTAAAGTTAAAGGTAATGAAATTGACAATATTCTTTTAGGTTCATATTTATCTGTTAATGGTCCTAAAATAATAGAACCTAAAGACATTCCTAAATACATTATAGAAATTGCATATCCTGATATAACTGTATTATCAGGATTTGTATAGTTTACAAAGACAATTATATTAGTCATATTTGCCTGCATTAAACCTTGAGTTAAAAATAATGTTATTATGGAAAGTATAAATGATTTTCTAAATATGAAGTCTGATGATAAAGCGGGAATTTTAGCGTTTCTTTCAAAAACAATCAAACAAATTAAAGAAAATACAGCTAATATTGTTACAATTATAGTAGCAGGTGAAGTCCATCCGAAATTTTGTCCAAATGAAGGAATGCATAACAAAAAACTAAAGAATAAAACAATAAAAATAAAGCCATATTTATCAAAATATTTATTTTCCTTTATTATTATGTCTTTCTTTTTATTTGTTAGAAAACATAACGTGAAAAATATTATTGATATTACTACACAAACCCACATCAAAACTCTAAAATTCCATTTATTTATAATTAATCCACCTATTGTTGGCCCAAAAATAACTGCCACACTGGATATTAACATGTATAATGAAAAACCTTTGGCAATACTTTCAGCAGGAAAAGATGTAATTATGTAAGAAATAACAGTAGGAGCAATAGCCGCGGTACCAATTCCAACTATAAATCTTGCAATTAGCATATTAATTAATGAATTTGCTGTTGCAGTTAATATATTTCCTATAATGAATATACTTAATCCAATTAAAAGTATTTTTCTTTTACCAACCACATCACTAATTCTTCCAAAAATAGGGGTAAATACTGCAGATGATATTGATAATGAAAGTCCTGTCCATGTAGTATTATTATAATTCAAATTCATTTCTTTCATAAATGCTGGACTTAAAACTGTTGTAAGTCCACCAATAAGCCCAATCAAAAATGCTGCCAAAGCATATGGTATAAATCCTTTTAAATATGACTTATCTTTTTGAATTTCTTGCATATTATTCCTTCTTCCTCTTTTTACTAGTATTCTCTATATGATTTCTAAATAATAGGGTAGAGGAAAGAAAATAATTCTTTGCCCCTCCCATTGCACCGTACGTACGGGTCTCGTATACGGCGCTACATTTATATTGAACACAAACTACCTAAGATAGTAAGCCAAAGGGTTGACCAGTCCCGGTCTTCCT
>JBGVLG010000101.1:0-1760 GCA_045124155.1 Anaeroplasma sp. | reverse complement strand
TTTTTTTATTTTTATGCATTATTAAAAAAATGAAATTAATATATTTCACACTACTAATATGTATATTTATAAGACATTCGCGATTTATTTTTTACATTTCCACGTTTAGCTTTTCTATTTTCTTTTATAGGTATTAATGTTGTTTTTATAAGCATATTAACAATATCTAATTCTTTAAATCTTTCTGGTGATTCATAAAACATCAACGATCTTAAAAAATGTGATTTTACAATTCCAATGGACTGATTAACGTTTCTTTTCATTTTATATGTATATCTTTCCTGAGGAATTTCATGTTTTAAGTTTGTCTCAATAATTAAAAGATTAATAATGTTATATAACCACACACAAGAATAAATATCTTGTCTAACCAATCTATTTCTATAACCACTAAATTCTTCTATTTTCATTCTATTCTTTAACACATTATACGCAGTTTCAACATTCCATCTTAAATGGTACAATTCCTTAAGGGCCTCAATATCAAATTCGTCATCTGTTAAGTTTGTAAGTAATATCTCTTCAGAACTAGTTTCGTTATCATTGATTAAAATTTTAGCTATTCTTAGATGATATGTTGTAGATGATAATTTTTTATATAATTCTATATTATCCCTATAATATCTAAGATTTTCTTTTGAAATTTTAATCTCAAAAAATTTATTTTCTCCGCATTTTAATTCGTCATGATATCTTCTTAAATGATCATTACGTAATCTGAAAAGAAATTTCTTATTATTTTCTATCATAAAATCAACTAATTCGATAGAATAATAAGCTCTATCAAATATAGTAATTGTTTTACCGATATTTCTTTTATTTAACTCAGATATATGTTTTGTAGCCATTTCTCTTTCACTAAACTTGTATTTTTCTATATCAACGTCCAATATTAATTTATTGATACAATCATATAAGGTTGATAAGCTTCCTATTGCAGGATAATTATCAACGTTACGTTCCTTCTTAATAGGCCCTACACCATATAATTCCTTATTTTCTTTCGTAGATGGTAATATAAAATCAGACCCATCAATTGCCGTAACATAATATCCATTTAATTTAACCAAGGTCTCTTTATATTTGTCATAATGTTGATATATAAAATCATTAGACATCAATTTTATAGCTTCAGGATTAAAATTCATACGGGCTTTATAAAAACCAACAATAGATATATCTAAAGGTTTATCTATATCTCTATAATAATCAACTAACTCAGCAAATTGTGTTTTACCTTTTTGGGCAAACATTTGAAGTAATAAAGGATAAGGACCCACTTTCCTATTTCTAGTAAACGCGGTAGGATTATCACCTCTAATGTTATCAAGATAGGATTCAAAATTAGAGTGTAAGAAATCACTAACTTCTGAAATTGTATTAACCTTCATATATACTACCATCCTTATATAAAAGTTTAGGTTTTTCTTTAGAAAAAGCAGCTTTCAAATATGGGATTTGATTTTCCTCAACAATTCCGAGATAAGCAATTGTTTTTTGAATAACCTTTCCACTTTCCCTTTTAGACTCAACCAAAGAAGCATAAAATTTATTATTTTTATTCCATACTCTTAGATACATATAAACACCAACTTTCACACTACATATATTATAATATATTTATTAATAAATATAAATAATAAAAGTTCTCACTACAATAGAAATTAACAAAAAAACTTATAATTTTATAGTTTAAATATACTATTAATCATAAGTTTTTCTTTTCTTAAGCCCTTAAGTTAAAAACATTGCTTAATTAA
>JBGVLG010000100.1:0-1514 GCA_045124155.1 Anaeroplasma sp. | reverse complement strand
CTATACTTAGAATATAAGATATCATTGTTATAAGAATATTAAAAGACACATGGTATAAAGATATTATTGCTAAAACAACTTTTAATACATATGTTGCAAAAACAGCCATAATTTTATTTTTGTTTATAATAATTTTTTTTCATAGACCATCTGACACACTTGAAAAAAATATTGTTTTAAATCCGTTTTTCTGGTTTTAAAATGCTATTTTAAAAAACTTCATTTTTTATATTGATATATAATGATATTGTCAATTCAATACGGAGGTTATATATCATGTCTAAAAACTGTGCTAAGCGTAAACCTAAGATTATGAATCATGTTACTTTTAATAAGCTATTTTTCAATAATGATGAAATGTGTAGGAATTTTTTCTTAAATGTTTTCCATCCTTTAGGATTGGTATGCCCCAAATGTGGTTGTGTACATTTTGATTTACTAAAATGTAGAAATAACGTTTATTCCTGTTCAAAATGTTCACATCAGATTTACCTTTTTGCTGGAACTATTTTTCAGGATAATAAATTGCCTTTATATACCTTGCTTTATGGAATATTTCTCTTTGTTACTTCTAAAAAAGGTATTTCTGCAGAAGAATTGGCTAGTGAAATAGGTGTCAATAGAAAGACTGCACAATTATTATGCAAAAAAATACGCTATTTGATGTCTTTGGATAACGACTGTTTTGACTTAGAATCAAAATTTATTGAAGTAGATGGATTCTTTATTGGTGGTAAAACGCATAATGGTAAACGAGGGTTGGGAACAAATCAACAACCCTTTTTATTAGCTTTAGGCACTGATCGACTCAATAACTATCCAAATAAAATGAAAGTACTCAAAGTGACAAGTGAAAACAAATCGGAATTAAAAAGGTTATTTCAATATATTCATTACGATAAAGATACAACAGTATGTACAGATGGAGACCAATCATATCTCTATTTAAAAGATAAAGTCCATCTCATGCATGGTGTTATCGATTATAACGATGAAAATCATCTCATGTATTGGTTGAATATACAAATATCAAATATAAAAAGTAATATAGATGGTATATACCATGGAATACCAAAGAAATATTTGAATGAGTATATACAGGAACATGTATGGAGATTTAATCATAGATACAAAGGGATCAATCTTATGTTTTCTATGATGAGAATTATCAGTTATTCAGTTGTTATGACTAGAAAAATGCTTAAAGCATATTACAGTACGTCAAGTGTGTCAGATGGTCTATGAAATATTTTAATAATGTCAATATTTATTTTATCGAAGAATGAAGAATTTGTTTTATAGCAAAAGTATTTTTAGCATCTCTTTATTTTATAAACTTCATCTACAACAAACACCTTAGCCACTATCAAGCTTTAAGAATTATATACAAAAAGAAGCTGTTAATACAGCTTCTTAATTATGTTGTTTTTTCTTTTTTAAACCTAAAATCATACCAACCAAACTAAATGCCATCATCAATCCAAACATTGTAATAGGTGTAATATCACCAGTTT
>JBGVLG010000099.1:0-2918 GCA_045124155.1 Anaeroplasma sp. | reverse complement strand
AAATCTATTTCAATTAAATTTCTTTCTGAATGTTCAAGTGTTTTGTTATCATAGAATATAGCGTGGTAAAATGGGAATACAAATTCTGAAATTCCTCTTATTTGCGTATATTTTCTAACACTATTAACATCAATTAATTCCGTACTCATTTTACCTATAAATGTTTTTAATATTTGATAATTTCTACTATTCATTATTATTTTCATATTATATCTCCTATTTTAATTATTTACTTTTATTTCTTTTCTTTTTTCTAATGCTTCATTATATACCTTTTCAAATTCTTCACCAGTTATTTCTTCTTCTTGTATAACATAATCTACTAAACTATTAAGTATATCTAAATTATCTTTTAATAATGCTTTACATTCTTTATAGCATTTACCAACTATTGCGTTCATTTCTTCATGTATTTTTTCTTGTAAAAATAAATTATCTTTATCCATATTGAATGAACCTAAGTTAGACATACCATAACGAGTTACCATATTATAAGCTATATTTGAAACATTATCTAAATCACCTTGACAACCACTTGAATAGTGATTAAATACTATTTTTTCACCTATTTTACCTGCAAGAGATACTTTTATTCTATTTTCTAATTCTTCCTTAGTATATATATATTTATCTTCTATGTCATCGTGTTGATATAAAACAAATCCTAATGTATTATTATTTCTTGGTAATATAGAAAGTTTAGATATTTTTCTTTCACTTCCTAGAAGTAATCCACATAATGCGTGAGATAGTTCATGTACTGCTGTTACTCTTTTTTCTTTATCACTTAATCTCTTAGTTTGACTTTTTAATCCCGTTGTTATCTTTTCATATGCATCTTTAAAGTTTTTCATTGTTATATCATCTTGATTACCACGTACTGCATATATAGCTGCCTCGTTTATTAAATTAAATAATTCTGCACCACTCATTCCACTAGACATTCTTGCTATTTCTTCTAAATCAACATCTTCATTTAATGGTTTAGGTTCTGCATATAATTTTATTAATTCTCTTCTACCTTCTATATCCAATACAGGCACTTCTATTTTTCTTGATAAACGTCCTGCTCTTAAAACAGCTTCATCAAGTATATCAGGTCTATTAGTTGCACATATAGTTATTACATCATCTGTTGTATTCATACCATCTAACTCTACTAATATTTGATTTAATGTTTGTGCTGCCTCTTTTCCACTATTTTCATCTGATGAACGTTTACCCATTACACATTCACATTCGTCTATAAATATTACAGATGGAGCATTTTTTCTTGCATTGTCATATAATTCTCTAACTTTAGATGCACCAACTCCAACATATTTATTCATAAAATTTGAACCACATTCATAATAGAAAGTTGCTCCACATTCATTTGCTATTGCTTTACCTAACATTGTTTTACCACAGTTACCTGTTACAAATATTCTTCCATTTCTTCTTAATATCAACATTCCTGTTTCTACTGTAAAACAATATTTAAATCCATCTTCTGTTCTATAATTAGTAAAATTTAATCTTGGTCTATCTTTTTTAGCTATTAATCCTAATTTATTTTGATTTGTTAATTGAACTGTATATTCTATAGATTTTATTTGATATGTTTTTCCATTAGTTTCTTTTTCTCTACCTCTTCTATCTTGTTTATGAACTACACTTCTTTTACCTAAAGCAGAACTTGCAAATTGTATAAAATCAGCGTTTTCTTTTACAGTTGTATTAAATTGTTTTCTATTTTTATATTCATTTCCATCCCATTTTAAACATTCATCTAATATAACTTCAAATTGATGTTTATTACAATCATACCAAAAATCTCCAAATACTTTTTCTTTTCTAGGTGCATAATAATGTATTACTGTAAAATTATTTTTTTCATCTAAATGCACATTATATTCTATATTCGCTTTATCTAATAATTCTTTTGCTCTCTCTATTTTTCTTTCTTTCTTTAATCTCAATGTACAATAATTAGTATCATTTGGTGTAAATGTTGCATCTGCCATTGTCATTATTTGAACTCTTATTTCTTCATCCGATAATTCTATACCCTTACCTTCATATTCAAATGCTGATAATATAAATCCATTAAATCCATTCGCATTTTGTTGATATTGTTTTTTAAATTCATCAAATCTTATAAAATGAGGTTTCATAGTTTTACTTGTTGTATACATAACTCTATGGTCATCTGATAAACATTGATTTATACTTCCACTTGCATTTGTTATTAATGTCATTTCTTCACAAGGTTCTTTTATATATCTTTGTGGTAATTCTAATCTTGCTTTTCCGTCTTCGCCATATATTAATACTCTATCTCCTTCTTTATATTCATTTATTTTTATCCATTTAGTACCATTAAAATATTCAGTATTTTTATCTACGCAACCTGGGCTACCTGATAATAATATATTTAAATTCATCTTTATACCAAATTTTTCATATTTTTCTTTATTTCTAAATGCGTCTACTATTTCCATAACTTCTTCTTTAACTTCTTTTAATCCAGCTATATCTTTTAAATATACTTTATTATCATTTTTTTCTTCTTCTTTTTTATCTTTCTTTTCTAATGGTTCTGCTCTTAACATAGGCATCTTATCCTCCTTCTCCATTTTTTCATTTTCATATTCTTCTCTTATTTTTTTTATTATATTATCTATTTCGTCATCTGTTGCTCCCAATGCTCTCATTGTTTCTCTATCCTTTTCCATTATTTCAATTGACGCATATACAGTTTCAGAAAATTTTTCCATAGATAGTTCATAATTCTTTTGACTTCTTCTTCCACAAGCAACAAGAAGTTTTAGGTCGCTGAATAACATATTTGCATCATATGGTTTACCTGTTATTTTGTCATATTTACAATTAACCATCATTGCATAATAACCTGTTGGTTCATCTTCCATTTCCCA
>JBGVLG010000098.1:0-1776 GCA_045124155.1 Anaeroplasma sp. | reverse complement strand
TCAATTAGTACTATCTCGTTCGGACAATAATATACATTTTTATTTAATATATCTGGTAATTCTTTTTTATCATAATATACATAAGCCATATAAACTCTCCTATTCTAATAAATATAAATTAGTAGCTAATATTCCTATACCAATCAGTATAACTAACACACCTTGCCATGTGTGAGGAGCGCCATTAGCCATTGTTACTACACCAATAATATACCCAACAAGCATTATAGTACACAAATAAGCTCTAATAGTATTTTTCAGTTGTTTCTTCATAATCATTGCCTCCCTGTATTTATTATTTTCATTTCTGGTGACATCCATAATGTTTCGAAAGGTCTAGCATAATATAGATGGTCACTATATATTAAATTATTGACTAAACAATCCCATTCTTTCAATCTCATATTGTCACTCATGTATTTAGTCCAGCCAAACTCCAAATAGTCATCATGAGTTTCGAATTTAGCAACTAATCTACCCATATCAGATGGTCTACCATCCGTAAGAACTTTCATGTATTTAGAATATTCATCTAATAACCATCTAGGGCAATTAATTGCTTCTCCGTAAAAATTATAATCTTTAAATAAATCTAATATAGCGCTTCCTTCTTGAGGTAAAGCGTAATGTTTTAACTGGTCTAATCTAAATCCATCTACACCAACTTCTGTAAGTTCGTCTAAAAAGTTTCTATATAAAGCTCTAAGCATAGGTTCATCATAATCTAGCATTGGTAATCCAGTGCATCTGCGTGTACATTGAAATCTATCATGGTCTATATCATAGCCGTTAATAGGTTCGGCCAAGAAGTTCAACAATACTTTATCTACGTTTCTATGAGGTTTTAAGTGATCCCATTCATCACTAGCAACATGTCTTAATACCACATCTACAAATATCTTTAAATCATAGTAATGAGCTTTAATACACAAGTTTCTTAAATCTGTTTTTGTTCCTATTTGATAATTACCTATACATAAATTAGTAGGTTGATAAAGTTTCCACCATTCTAATCCATCGTCTTTTGTTCCCTGGATTGGCGATATTTGTATAGCATCGAATCCTTGTTCTTTTATTTTTGATATTATTGGTATTATGTCCTTTAATGGCCATTGAAGCATTTGTATTATTTTCATATATGAATCACTCCTAATAATTTAAATATGTTTAAAAGGACCCGAAGGTCCTGGAATTATCTATTCCATATATAACCTGGTTTCACGATTAACGGTAACATTAGATGTCTTAGTTCTAATCTTTCAACTTCCTTCTTTTTATAAGCTTCTTTTAATGCTGCCGCCTTATCAAATTGGTTGTTTTCGCAAGCATGGAATATCTCTTCTTCAAGCTTATCGATTTCTTTATCTAATAATCTCTTTTCATCCATTAATTTTTTTAATTCAATATTCATAACACCCTCCTAGTATTGTCTGTCCCAATATGGGGCATCTTCTATTCTTAATATTTTATATCTATACGCAGCTTCATATTCAACAATACAACCTCTAGCGCTTCTCCAACCACGTCCGAAATATACGACATCTGCTTCAGCCATCATCATAATAGATTTACCAAGACACCAAAGTCCAGGGTCTTTAATATTTTCATCCGGTCCATTGACTATGAAAGTATCTATTAATTCTAATTCTTCACCCATTAGATACTCAGCATTTTCTTTATATTCAGCCATCCTTTTTCTTATTTCTTCCTCAGATAATCCAGCCATTGGTAAAGATATAAATAATTTTTTCATTTTTGTTCTAGGTATTACATCAA
>JBGVLG010000097.1:0-2582 GCA_045124155.1 Anaeroplasma sp. | reverse complement strand
TTTTATTTATTTTAGGATTATTAATATTAATTAATCCTTCAGTTACAGTACTAGCAACTCCTTATATTATAGGTACTTTCTTTATAATTTCAGCAGTATGTGAAATATATTTAGGATTTAAAATTTAAATAAATATTATAAAAAGTGTTTTATCATATTTTGATAAAACACTTTTTATAATAAATCCCTATATAAATATTTTAAAATATTATTGCCATTATTTTTTATTATTTAAATTTTTAATAATCTATTCCTCAATAAACTTTGTTATCTCTTCATTAAATTTATCTCTTTCATCATAAAAGGTAGCATGTCCACTATTGATAAACTTCACTAAATTACTATTCTTAATTAATTTTTTTTGCTCCTCTGCTAAAGGAAATAAACAAACTCTATCGTGAATACCATGTATAATTAAAGTTTCAACCTTTATTTTTTTCATATCATCAAATAAAGATTCTTCACCTAACCAGGTCTGAGCAATTTTAGCCGTTGACCAACCAGCCGCTTGTAAGCCTAGCTGAAAAAACCATTCCATAAAAGGTTTGCTAACCTTTTTATAAAAAAACATATCTCCAAATTTATTTAAACCTAATGTATCTACTACTGCTTTTACATCATCACTTAATGTATCATAATCGTATCCGCATACTGGCCTATCAGAACTTCCAAATCCTCTTTGATCTATTCCAATACATCTATATCCTTCTTCTATTAAACAGTCATTGGTCTTATGTCAATATTTTGGACACAAAAAGTCAAACTTTTTTATGCTGCACTTCTAGCTAATAATTCACATTGATCTGGAGTCATGTAATTAATAGAAGAGTGTAGCCTTTTTCTGTTATACCAACCTTCAATATATTTAAAAATAGCCATATTAGCTTCTTCGAAGGTACGATATGTATTTCTATATATTTCTTCCTTTTTTATTAATGAATGAAAAGATTCTATACAAGCATTATCATATGGACAACCTTTTTTACTAAACGATTGTATAATATTAAACTCTTTGCATAGCTCCCTTAAATCATTGCTAGTGTATTAAGAGCCTAAATCGCTATGAAATATTAATTGCTTATTCTTATCGGGAGATTGGCTGTAATAAGCATTTTTTAAGGCTTTAACAACTAAATCATTAGTCATTCTCTGACCGAAAGCGTAGCCAATTATTTTTTTAGAATATAAGTCTAGAACTGAAGCTAAATAGCACCAACCATCTTTTATAGTATGAATATATGTAATATCCCCTACCCATTTTTCGTTAATAGAAGTAGTAGTAAAATCTCTTTTCAAAACGTTTTCCAAATCTTCTGCTACCTTTTTACTTGAATGAGGTTTGTATTTTTTTACAGTTACTGCACAAAGGCCAAGTTCAGTCATTCGTCTTTGAACTCGCTTCAATGATACATTGAATCCTTCTATACCAAGTATATGATGAATCCTAGGAGCACCATATATGCCTTTATTCTCTTTATATATCCTTTTAATAGCTGATTTTAATTCCTCATTTTCTAATTCTCTTGCAGATTTAGTTTTATCAAAAGATTTATAATATGTGCTTCTGGCTACGCCTAGAACGGTACACATAGTCTTAATATCATGTTTGTTTTTATTGCTATTTATAAATTCTATTACTTCATCTAATTTCTTGTTGCAAATATGGCCATAGCTTTTTTGGCTAAAGCCCGCCTGTGGTGTAATATTTCATTTTCCTCTTTAATTCTTGCCATTTCTTTTTTTAAAGCTTTAACTTCCTTTAATGTCATAACTTCATTTTCATCTACTTTAATTTCTTTTACATCTTTAACCCAGCCGTTAATTGTTGATTTTGCAATGCCATATTCGCTACTTAGCTCTGCTAAGCTCATTCCTGACTTAAATAATTCTACTATCATATCCTTATATTCTTGATCATATCTTCTGCCCTTTCCCATAATGGACACATCCTTTCTTAACTAAATATTATTTTACTTAGTTCGATTTAATGTGTCCACTACTTTATACTAACACCATTTTTTACCATTTTATCTCCCTAGGACTATTGATGATATTTCATCATAGTTAGGGGATGGTATTGAATATGCTAGAATTAATGATAAAAAGTATTGTTGCTCTTTATATTATAAAGTTAGTTTTAAAACATAATCTTTTCATTTCTAAACTAATTATCAAGATTAAATTTATTGGAATTCATATAGAAATTGATAGCAAAGAGAAAAAGCACCCATCTCGCTAAAAATAGTGTGCTTTGCTCTTAATTAAGTTATTTAATTCATTCAATAGCCCTAAAACAAAATAAATGTTCTAAGGATTGCTTAGTGTTGACGCACTAAGCTTTTCTTATTTATATTATATCAAAATTTTATAAAAAATAAACCTATAAGTTTATATTCTATAATTTTACTTTTAAAAACGCCCCTATAAATTCCTATTTATCTTTCATTTAAAACTTATTTTGCCTCATTTACCAATACTATTTTATTCTTAGTACAAAATATACTTAATAAAAAATACTAAAGTAAATATCATTTTATTTTTTATAATAGAACAAATAAATAAACCTAATAAATTATTTCTCC
>JBGVLG010000096.1:0-2471 GCA_045124155.1 Anaeroplasma sp. | reverse complement strand
ATACATATTGTTAAGAATGCTAATAGTATAATAATTTGAAATAATAAAATTATAATTGCACATAACATATAAATCACCTCTTAATTTAACTCTTTTTTATTTCTCTCTTTTTTTAATTCTCATTTCTCTTCACAACAGCTTCAAATTCTGGGTATTCAGCTGCTAATATCCTATTTATATATTCAACCGCTTTCCTAAGATCCTCTAACCCATTCTTTTTCCTGTACCTAGTGATATACTTAATTACATTACCTTGCATAAAATCTAAGTTATTAGCCTGACAGAAGCTTATCACGTCTATTCCACTATCTCCATAGTGATCTGGTTTTATATTATTCTTTTCTTTGTTATTCATGGATTAAAACCCTCCATTATTTAAAATTCATCTCCCTTAACTATTTTTAAATTCTTGATATAACCTTGTATAATCATAGCTATCTTTGAATATATTTGTTACAGCTTTGTAAAGCTTTGGTTCAAATTTTTGAATAACTTCTAATTGATGTATCCTATCTTTATCATATGGGCAACCACAGCAACCAGTTCTGATAAATCCATATACCGAATAACATTTACTATTAGATACGTTAAACATTTTTCTATAATCAAGTTTATCTTCATCTTTATACCAAAATATTGGTCTATAATTATCAGTTTTACCAAAATTATTATCAAAACATGTCTTATAAGCTATTTGTCTTATTCCTCCTTCAGATTTTCTAATACCATTTATATTTAAGTCATAACCTTCTTTTAACTTATCTTTGATTAAATCTTTTTTAACATATTTACAACATTTATTACTGATATTAAAATTAGGAGGGTTAGAAATAATAAATTCTTTTAATAATTTATTATGAGAAATTACTAAAGGTGTTTTTTCGCCATAATAATTAGTCCACCATTGTAAAGCTGATTGACAATTAGGGTACTTTTTAACTAAAACCTCATAAGGTTCATCTTCCCACTTAAAATCATGTTTTTGTAATCTATTCATCATTTCTGATACATGTTTATTTAAAAAAGGTTGACCGTATCTTTTAACAGCTAATGGTAATGGTTTTTTAGGTCTTAATCTTTCAATATTAATATTATATTTATTTTCTAAATAATCTAAATGATCTAATGTCGCTTGATATTCTAATCCAGTATTAAAAAATACATAATCTATTTTATTATCATTATCCATCATATGGCATAAATCTAAAATTATATCGCTATCACTTCCACCTGATATTGTGCATACTATTTTATTATAATTTATATCGTTTATCTTTTGATAAGTGGTCATAAGTGATTTACCTATAACTGGATTTTTACAATTATCTAATAGTCTATTTAATTCAAAAGTGTTCATTATTCTACAGCCTCCATTATTAATATATACTTATCATCTTCTGAAGTAAATGCATCGTGTAATATATAATTGTCAGAAGAATATAATTCATAATCATCATCAGTAAATAAAGAGTATTCTTTATCAATTACTAAATTATTATTATCATCTTTATCGATTATTTGTATTTCTACTTTTTCACCAATCATTATTTCCAAACATTTTTTAATCATATACATATCTCCTTTTGAAATTTAATATAATATTTCATTAATATTTATGTTTATTCTTCCATATCCATCTTGATAAATAAATGTTCTGATTATTTCACTGTATCCTTCAATTTCAAAGTTGTTAAAATCGTCTATTGTAATATCATCTAATGTTAAATTTTTGATACAATCTATTATTTCAGCAACTGTTAACTCATATCCGCCATTACATAAATAATTGTTTATTTTTACATTTTCCATTTCTTTTATTTTCATATCCATATCTCCTTTTTAATATTTTTTTATTTTCCCTTCCTTATGATATTATTATACTACACATTTTGTTATCTTTCAAGCACTTTTTAGAAATTATTTGCAGAATCCATTAAGTAATTCGTCCAATGGCATTTTATACCCAGTGATCTCTTTATATTTAGCAGCCATTACCCCAGTTTCTCTAACTAATTTTTGATATTCAGGAATCCACTTTTCTTTATAACGTATTTCTTCTTCTAAGCTTTGGTATTTATGTGGTTTTTTATCTTTCCCGATATAAGTATCACTTTCTAAAAACTTTTCTGCGTTTTTAATTCTATTTATCAGCTTGTTATATTCTGTTATAAACCTCTCTTCTTCCACAATATCACCTCTTAAAATGGACAAATATCATTATCAATATCTGCTAGTTCATTACTATAAACTTTCCCTAAGTTGTCAGTATATCCGTTTGGTAAAAAATCTTGCCATTGAGCAGCAATATAACTTGAACTATTATAAAATCTTTTACTTCTAGGATCATAAGCCATATAAGTTTTTGAGGTCTCGCCAAATACTCTATTCTTAGTTACTTGGACTATAGAATTTACTGAACTTAATCCAGTTTCTGCTGCTTCTTTTAATTCTGTTTCTGTTAAATCATCTTC
>JBGVLG010000095.1:0-1601 GCA_045124155.1 Anaeroplasma sp. | reverse complement strand
TAATTGTCTTTAATAGGGTTAAAATAGGATTTTATTATTTATCTATTCTGTAAGTTGTTGTCCCTTCTGTATATTCTAAAATTTTATATTCTCCGATTTTATTCAATATTTTTATTTCAGTTTCTTTTGGAATACCTTCACCAAATATTTCTTTAATAGTTTCAAAATCATCGTTAGACATATTTACAAATGTATCTAATGAACCAGGATTGGCAACAAAATATCCAATCATTTCAGAATCGCTAAAATTTATATAACTATAAGAATGTTCAATTATTATTGCATCATTTAAATTGTCATAGTTAACTTCTGTATTTGTTAAAATTCCGTATTCATCAGACATACTATTCATTTCATCATCAACATTAGTTTCAAGTTTTGAAATTCCATCTATTAAAATGTTTATTTTATCCTCTTTTGATAATGTTTCTTCTTCAACTATAGGTGTATTAACTTCTTTATCTTCTACAACTGGTTTATTCCCACAACCTACTAAACCTCCTACTAAAGTAACTCCTAATAATAAACTAATAAATAATTTTTTCATAATTCTCAATCTCCTTTTATTTAAATTTTATTTAGCATTTTCACATAAGCTAACTATATAATCGCATAATTCCTCTGGAATTAATGATCTTTTTACTTTTCCTTTTATCCCTTGTGTACCATTTCTACTTCCTCTAGGCGATGATTGATGACATTTATCTCCGTTATGACACATAGGTTTAAAGTTAGGATTTTTATAATTAGTCCATATATCAGTTGGTTTCATTCTATTATCACCGTATTGACAATAAGTAACAGTATATCTTGGCAAGCCTTTCATGAAATCCATTTTTCTCAATCCACCTCTAGGATTTTCTATAAAATAAATTAAATTAGGATTATAACATTGTAGTTCATTAATTAAATCTATTACATGTTTATTAACTTCATCACAAAATTTAGCGTATTCACTAATAGGTTTTAAATTTCCATTTTCTTCTTTAACTCTATGGTGTGAAATACCAGCTATAGAATATGAAGTACAATCTGGACTTGCCCATATTACATCTGGAATACCAAATCTTGTAATAATATCTATAACATCTATAGTTCCAATATCAGTATACCAATCTATATCTTTGTGTTTCTTATCCCATTCTATCGAGAATACTTCATGATTTTTCTTTTCAAAAGCTTTACCTATACATCTTGTACCTGCAAATAATTCTAATACTTTCATATTAACCACCTCATAAATTATTATACCATTTTAAAAATTTTAACTTTTTTGAAATTTTTCAAGGGGATTTCTCCCCTTTTTTTATTATTCTTCTTCACCATCTTCTAGTTCATAGTTAATTTCTTCTTCAGTTTCTTCTTCAATATATGGTTCGTATTCATCAGCTTCATATAAGTCAATGTAGATCCATGTACTGTTAGTTTTAAATTCAAAATCAAATGTGATATATCTTCCATCTTCTAATTGGAAATATTGAGTTTTTTCTTGAATGTTAATGTCTAATCCAAATGATGCTTTTATATATTCTATATCACTCATTGCTCCGTATATATCTTCTACTGTAGTTTCGTTAAATCTCTTTACTAAATCTTCAATT
>JBGVLG010000094.1:0-64003 GCA_045124155.1 Anaeroplasma sp. | reverse complement strand
TGCAACTGGCTGCCATTTTACAGGCCCTATAGCTTTGCGTCGCCACGTTTCCATGGGTTTGCTAAAACGATTACAATTAAATTATACATTATTATTTAAATTTTTCAATAAAAAAATATTTTTGTCGAATAATGTATTTTTATGTTGTTAATCATTTTAAATAAGATATGATTAATAAAACAAAAAGACTATCAACCTACATTTTTTGAAAGCAATAATCCTACATTATTAAAATAATATTTTACAATAATTTAAATCTAATTTCTCAATTAAAAAATAACCTTATGAATATAGTTTGACACACTTAACGTCATATTTTCCATCATCTCTGGATATGAATTAAAATTAGATAAATTAAATAAGTTATTAATAAAATCTTTATTATTTTTTTCTAGTTTTTTTAAATATAAATATGTTATACTAGACATGTGAATTACCTTAAGTAATAAGTTTTTTTAGTCAAATTATTTATGCCAAAAAAGGTCGATTTCTTTTATTTTATTTTCAAAAACATTTTTTATACTATCAATTAAAATTTCATATAGAAATAATATATTTATAATGTTATAAATACTTAAATCTAGTAAAATGAGGCGATTTTTTATTATGATAATTTGTAAAACTATAGATGATTATATAGTGAAACTTAATGAATATTATATTGAGGAAATTAAATTAGAAAATGAAGTTCAATATAAAGAGTTAATAAGTATTTTAAAACTTAATCTATCTAATGAAATCAATGGTATATATTCATATGCCTTAGGATATTTTTATGAAAATGGTATTGGAACAACAAAAGACATAAAAAAATCTATAATTTTTTTTGATATTTCAGCTCAAAAAGGAAATAGTGATGCCCAGGCTATTATGGGATATTATTATGATATTGGCTATGGTGTAGAAAAAAATAATGATAAAGCTATTGAATGGTATCTTAAAGCTTCAAAAAATGAAAACATTTTTGCTCAAAGTAATCTAGGAAGACTATATTTAAAAATTGGTGGAGAAGAAAAAAATATTGAAGCAATTAAATGGTTAATGAAAGCAGCAGTAAGAGGAGAAGCAAATGCACAATATAGTTTAAGTGTTTGTTATAGAGAAGGTATTGGTGTAGAAAAAAATAATACTAATTATCTTTATTGGTTAAAAAGATCAGCAGATAATGATAATTCAAATGCATTAAATGATTTAGGAGAAGCCTATTTTAATGGAACAGGACTAGATGTAGATTATAAAAAAGCATATGAGCTTTTTAAAAAAAGTGCTAGTAAAAACAACATGTATGCTGAATATAATATGGGTTTGTGTTATTTAAAAGGTACTGGAACAGAAAAAGATATTTTTGTTTCTTTAGATTGGTTTTTAAAAGCAGCAAAAAAAGGACATGTAAAACACAATATTATGTTGCAAGCATATATACAAGTAATCTAGATAATCCCGAATGGGAAAAAAATGCAGCATACTGGTATTTACAGGCAGCATTAAGTAATGATAGATTTTCTCAATGCTGTATAGCTTTTATGTATGAAAATGGTATAGGTATTGAATGTGATGTTGAAAAAGCTATTTATTGGTATAAAAAAGCTATTGATCAAGAATATTCACGAGCAATGCTTTATTTAGGAATTTTACTCACTACTAATAAAAAATTTCTTGATTATGAACAAGCCCTAAAATTATTATTGAAAGCAGAAAAACTTGGAGAAAAAGAAGCTTGTTATTATATAGGAGAAATTTATTTTTCTAATAATGATTTGATAAAAGCAATAAATTGGTATGGAAAAGGAGCTGAAGCTAAAGATTCTAATTCTCAAGTTAAGCTTGGAAAATTATATGAGACTGGCTTAGGAGTACAAATGGATACTTCAAAAGCTTTTTATTGGTATAATGAGGCAGCAATGTTAAATGATGATGAAGCTTATTTTAATTTAGGTAGATGTTATTATTTAGCAATAGGTACTATTAAAGATCAAAATTTAGCAATAAAATATTTAAAAAAAGCCTCAAAAGAAGAAAATGGAAATTCTTCATATTATTTAGGAATTGTATTTCTTGAAAAGGAAAATAGTAATCCTAATAAGGCATACAATTATTTTAAATTAAGTATAAAACAAGGTTCCTTTAAAGGCTATTATGGCTTAGCTATATGCTACTTAAAAGGAATTAAGGTGAAGAAAAATATTAAAAAAGCTGCTAAGAACTTATACATTGCTTTAGAATGCGGTATTACTGATATTTATAATTTAAAAGAAATAATTGAAAATAATGAATCATAGTATGAAAAAATAATGTTATTATTTTATTGTTATTTTTTATAAATTAAATTATAATTAAATCATAATTAATGGGGTGTTAATGTGAAAAATAAAAAAATATTTATATTGTTATTTTTATTATTATTTATTATTAGTTTAACAAGCTGTAATTTATCGAATATATTAAATGATATTATTAATGCAAATAAAGGTACAAGTAGTGAAATTAAATCATCTACTGTATCAATATCACCAAGCAATATTACTACATCAACAGTTGATTATACTACATCAACCAAAACTGAATTACCTTCAAGTTCTAATAATATATCAAGTAATATTACTAGTAGTACTACTAATTCTAGTGAAAATATAGGTATAATAGGTGAATATAATAAAAAACTTATAAATTTTAAAGACTTAACACTTCTTAAAAGCTATGTTGGAAGTTCAAACATAGCTAGTACACTAGGAGTAAATAGTGTGTTTAATGTATATAATTTTGATGGAAGTAGTCGTTCAGCATTTTATCCTAAATATTTAGCTTTATATTCTAATGCACAGCTAAAAATTGAAACTAAGAGTAATGCTAAAATAAATGGCATTGAAGTTAGTTACAGTTTAAATTCATATAATACTTTATATTCAGACTTGGCTCTATACATTAATGATACAAAATTAACAGAAAATGTTTTTACTATATATGAATTTGATGAAGGAGTATCAAGTATCGATTTAAAAGTGGATTCTAAAACAAATTCTCAAGCAAGAATAGATTCTTTGATAATTCACTATACTGTGGATGGTACACTATTATTTAATGAAATGGATTTTGATAATTCATTAAGCAAGGATGGAAAAGATGATAAATTAGCCTGTGGATATTTATTGCCATCACTAGCTACTAATAATATTGATCCTAAAGTGCTTGTTATTCCAGTAGGATTGGATTCTTCAAAAGCATCAGAAAGAACGAATATGTTAGACAAAATTAAGACTGCTTTTACTGGTGATTCTTCCTCAACTGGATGGGAAAGTGTAAAGAGTTATTTCCAAAAATCTTCAAATGGTTTATGCGATTTAGATATTTCAATATTAGATGAATGGTTTATTAGTTCAAAATATGATAAAAATAGTTTAAAGACTGATTATATTAAGTTTAATAATAATGAAATTGATATCGATCCAGTTGATGCTTTATTACAAGAGGCAATTACATATTATGATTCTAAATTTGATTATTCATTATTTGATTCTGATGCTGATAAAGCAATAGATTCTGTTTGGCTTATTTATGATTGTGATATTGAAACTTCAGATGATACACCATATTGGGCATATACTACTGCAAGTTCACTTCCATTTGATTCAAATTCTTTAAATGGATTAGATTCAAACTATGTTCATGATGAAGTATTTGCATGTTATTATGCATTTGCAGGTGCTGGTTTTATGGAACCTGGTGCATATTCAGAATATGATTCAACAAATATTAAAATAGATGCTCATACATATATTCATGAAACTGGTCATTTATTTGGTTTAGATGATTATTACGATTATAATGAAGATGTAGGATGTAATAGAGGATTATATGGTGCAGCAATGATGGATTATAATATAGGAGATATGGACCCTTATTCAAAATTACTATTAAATTGGATTAATCCAATAGTAGTAACAGGAGAAGGAATTTCTTCTATAGATTTGAAATCATTTGAAAATGATAATCAAGTAATTTTAATTGCTGATCATGATATTACTTCTATTTATGATAATTATTATTTGATAGAATATTACACTAATACTGGACTTAATAGTAATGATACTCCAATAAGAGGAGAAGGAATAAGGATATTAAAAGTTAATTCAGAAGTTTATAAAAATAGTATGGGAGAGCCTGATTATTATATTTCAAGTTATTATGGCTCAGTATTTAAATATAATAATACTGATACACAAACTCCTCAAATTGAAATGATATATAATGGCAGCTTAGGAACAAAAAGAAACCCAACCATATTAACTGAAAGTAATTTATTTATTAAAAATCAAACCTATGAAGGTTTATTTTTCACAATAAATGTAATTGATATTTTAGTTGAATATGCAAGTTTAGAAATAATAATAAGTTAATTTGTAAATAATATTCGTGAGGTGTAATATGAAAAAGAAATTTTTATTCATATTTGTAATATTATCATTTATTTGTTGCCTTGTAAGTTGTAGAATACAATTTCCAAGTTTATCATATGGACAGTCATGGGTTCATTCTTTGAATTATTCTTTTAATGATAAAGATAAAAAAGAAATTGAAAATAGAATGGCAAAATTAGATGATTTAGTAACAAAAGATTCATATCAGAATTTAAATAATGAATATATAAGGTTTATGAAAGGTGATGTATATACTCTTTTAACCTATCAAAGTCAAGCTTATTTAAAATATTCAATTGAAATGTCTATGGATTTATATAATAAATATTTAGAAATAACTGATTATTTGTCAAAAATAGAAGAATGGGAAAAGAAATTTTATAAAAAAGTATATGAGTCTCCCTTTAAAGAACAATTCTTTATAGGCCATAGTGAGGAAGAAATTCTTGATCTAATTAAAGAATTTCCAAAGGAATATTATGATATAGAAGAAGAAAATAATAAATTATTTGCTGAATATGAAAGCATTAGTGATGTTGATGTTAATGAAAGAGTACCATCATTATATAAAGAGCTTGTAGGAAATTTCAATAAACAGGCAAAGCTATGTGGTTATGAAGATTATAGAGATTATGCATATAAAAATACCTATGGAAGAGATTATAAACATACTGATACAAAAGAATTTACAAATTATACAAAAACTTATGTTGTATCAGCATTTGAAAGAAAAAATAAGGAATTTGATGAATTAAAATCTACTGCATCCACTAAGGTTATTAATGCAGTAACAAGCTTTATTAGTAAAAAATATACTAGTTATCAAGATGAATTAAAAAGCTTTGCAGAAGAAATTGGTGGTAGCTATTATCTTGCATATCAAAGCTTATTTGATAATGGCTATTATTATTTTTCTGATGATGGAATGGAAGGAGCCTATACAACATATTTGAATAATAAGAATACACCAGTATGCTTTTTTGGTCCTGGTTATCAAAATATTTCAACTGTAGTACATGAATTTGGTCACTATTATTCAATGCTTCAAAGAGGAAATCAAGGTGGTTCCTTTGATCTAGCTGAAACACAATCTCAGTCAAATGAAACATTATTTTTATCATATTTAGTATCATATAAAAAATTATCTAATGAAGTTCTTAGTATGATTGAAGATTATTATTTAACTGATTTATTATTGACAATAATATTATCATCAATTGTTAATGATTTTGAGAATATTGTATATTCTTCAACTACTCTTTCTGTTTTAGATTTAGATCAAACATTTATTAATGTATGTGATAATTATGGTGGTTATGATTATTTAAAAGAACTTATTGGCAATGATTTTGATGATTATTGGAGATATGTTGTTGTTAATAATCCATTATATTATATTAGCTATTCAATAGGCTTAATTCCAGCAATTAATTTATATCAATTAGGATTAAATGATTTTACTAAAGCAGCTAATGCATATAATAATATTGTTATTTATGATTATAGTATGCCTTATTTAGAATTATTAAATAATGCTGGCCTTGCTAATCCTTTTGATGAATCATCATTTAGTGTATTTAATAACATTTAATTATGAAAAAATATGCGTTAATAACAGGAGCCTCTTCAGGTATAGGCTATCATTTTGCTAAAAAATTAGATTCATTAGGCTATAATACTATTATAGTAGCTAGAAGAGAAGAACGATTAAAAGAATTAGCTGACAGTTTAAATAATGATACAATTATATTTCCATTTGATTTGAAAGAAGAAGCTAATTGTAAAAATCTATTAGAGAAAGTAAAAGCTTATAATATAGAAATATTTATTAATAATGCTGGATTAGGTGATTTAAATTTATTTAATGAAATGGATATTAATAAAGCAATTAACATTATTGACATTAATATTAAAGCTTTAACAATATTATTTCATGGTTTATTAAATCAATTTATTAATAATAATAATGGAATAATAGTTAATGTCTCCTCAATTGCAGGTTTACTTCCAGCTGGTCCTTATATGAGTGTATATTATGCGACAAAATCCTATGTAACATCACTTACAAGAGCAGTTGACTATGAAATTAAAAATAAATATAAAATAAAAGTAAAAGCATTATGTCCAGGTCCTGTGGATACAGAATTTAATGAGATTGCTAATTCTAAATTTAAATTAAAGAGTATTTCACCTGAAAAATGTGTTAATTACACAATAAAAAAGCTTAAGAGCAAAAGAATAATTCTTACCCCAACATTGGGAGTAAGAATTACAGAATTATTTTCTAGATTTGTTCCAATTAAATTTTTATTATATTTTTGTAGTAAAAATCAGAAAAAGAAGAAATAATTATTTTTTATCCTTAAGTAATAAATATAATTTTAATAATGCTCTTTTTTCAATACGAGATACATAGCTTCTAGAAATATTCATTTTAGAAGCTATTTCTTTTTGAGTTAAAGCATTACAATTTAAACCATATCTTTTAGCAATAATATCATATTCTCTACTAGATAACATTTTTAAAGCTTCATTTAATTCTTTAGACATTTGTCTTTTTTGATAGTTTTCATATAAGTCTACATTTGGATCTTCAATTAAATCTAAAAGCTCCATTTCATTACCATCCTTATCTATAGCAACAGGAGATTGTAAATATATAGTATTTCTTCTATTTTTATTACTTCTTAAGGTCATTAATATTTCATTTTCTATACATCTAGTTGCATAAGTAGCTAAGGTATTATTATTCTTAATTTGAAATGTATCAACTGCTTTAATTAATCCTAAAATACCAATAGAAAGGATATCATCCTTATCCTCTTTAGTGTTTTCATATTTTTTAGCAACATGTGCTACTAATCTTAAATTATGTTCTATTAATTTATTTCTTGCCTCCATATCTTTATTAATATGAAAATCATTTAAATATTTTTTTTCTTCTTCACTTGTTAATTTTCTAGGATAAGATTCACTTTTTATAACTCCTAAAATTGGGAGTAAAAACAAAATCAATTTAAAAACTCCTTTATTTTGCTAGAAAATATTGTATAATATAAAATGAGGTATTGTATAAATGATTAAAAAAATGATTCCAGATTATTACTATAAAACTATATACGATATTCCCTTCAATAAATTATATGAAGAAGGTATTCGACTTATTCTTACAGATTTAGATAATACTTTGATTTCATATCAAGAAGAATTACCTAATGAAAAATTATTTGAATTAAAGGATAAGCTTAATAAAATGGGATTTGAATTTATTTTAGTATCTAATTCTAAAAAAAATAGAGTAGATAAATTTGCAAGTAATTACCAAATACCTTATGTAAAGTTTTCTTTAAAGCCTCTTAAAAGAGGAATTAAAAAGGCTATAAATAAAATAGCATCAAAAAAATATAATAACAATGAAATTGTTCTATTAGGAGATCAACTAATGACTGATGTATTTGGTGCGAAAAGATGCAATATTACCGCAATACTAATAGAAGCAATTGATAAGAGTACTGATATAGGGCCTACTCAATTTAATAGAAAGCTAGAACGTTTTTTTATTAAAAGAATAAAAAAGAAATACCCTAAGCTATATCAAGAGAGGTTAATGGAATATGATACTAAGAAAGTGTAAAGGATGTGGAGCTTTACTTCAAGATGAAAGACCTGAAGAAATGGGCTTTATTCCTACTTTAACAAGTGAATCTAAATATTGTAAAAGATGTTATAGAATGATGCATTACAATGAATTGCCTAAAATTATCGCAACTAATGAGGATTATGAGCATGTAATAGATGAAGTTATTAAAAAAAATGGATTAGTTGTCTTTGTTGTTGATATTTTCCAATTTAAAGCTACATTTAATAAGAAAATGATAGATAAGCTTAGAAATAAAAATGTTATTTTAGTAGCTAATAAATATGATGTATTTCCCAAAAGTTCAAATATTGAATCAATTGTTAATTGGCTTAGTCGTGAATGTGAAAAAATATTTTTTAAGGTTGATGCAATTCATATTGTATCTAGTAAAAAAGGATATTTCATAGAAGATTTAACTAATACTATTGATTTAGCTAGAAAAGAAAGAGATGTCTATTTTGTTGGTTGTGCGAATGTAGGAAAATCTTCATTAATAAATGCATTATTAAAAAAGAATACCTCAATTAAAGAGGATGTTATATCTACATCAGTTATTCCTGGTACTACCTTAAAAGAAATTAGAATTCCTTTTTTTGACGATAATAAAGCATTTATTGATACACCAGGATTAATTAATGAAAATGATGTATTAAATCAATTATTACCAAAATCATATAAAAAGATTTTGCCCGAATCTGAATTAAAACCAATTACCTATCAAATTACAAATGGTAATTCTATTATGCTTGCAGGACTCGCAACTTTATCATTTGAAACAAATGATAAAGTTTCAATTGTTGTATATGCATCAAAGGATTTATATATTCATAGAACAAAAACTGAAAGAGTTAATGAACTATTAGAAACTCAATTAGGAAAATTATTAACTCCTCCTTTAGAAGAAGAAAAAGATAATATTAAATATTATGATGAAGAATATAATTTTGATGGTATAAAAAAGAAAAATATTTGGTTTTCTGGATTTGGCTTTGTTACAGTAATTGGTAAATGCAAGGTTATTATTAAGATTATTGATAAAACAGAGGTGTATATTACTGATGCAATTATCGGATAAGGTAAGATTATTATTAAATGAAAAATATCCTAATCCCTTAGACAAAAGATATATTCATATTTTAGGAGTAGAAAAAATGGCAATTAAGCTTGCAAAAATGTATGGAGAGGATATAGAAAAAGCTTCTATTGCAGCACTTATGCATGATTACTCTAAATATGATTCGATCGATGATGCATATGGTAAATTAAGTGATGAGGATATTAATGAATGTAAGGAATATCCATTTTTACTTCACGCATATTTATCTGCTTATTATTATAAAAAATTAATAGGTGATGATTTAGATATTTATAATGCAATAAGACATCACGTCTTTGGTAGGACAAATATGTCTTTATTAGAAAAAATAATTGTTATTTCTGATTATACTGAAGAAAATAGGAAATATTCTAATTGCATTTTATGTAGAGAAATACTATTTGAAAAGGGAATTGATTATGCAATATATTTTTCTACAGAAAAAACAATAGAATATAATATTGGTTTGGGTAAAAAACCTCATCCAATTCAATTAGAGATATTAAAAGAATATAAGGAGAAGATTAAATGACTTTAGAAGAAGTATTATTAAATTGTCTTGGGCATGTTAATGCAAAGGATATTATAGTTTATGATATGAGTGAAAAATCACCATTTTATGATAAGATGATTTTAGCTTCAGTTGATTCATTAAGACAAGCAACTGCAGTTGTTTCATATATTGAGGATGAAACAGCCCAAAATGGTTACTCTATTAGAAATATTGAAGGTAGAGATTCTAGTTGGGTGTTAGTAGATTGTAATGATGTAATTGTTTCAATTTTTACTAATGAAGAGCGTATGCATTTCGCATTAGAAAAAATATATATGGATATTCCATCAAGAAAAATCAATTAATATGAATGTAATTATAAGCTTTTAATGAGTTTTATATATAAAATTTATCATTAAAAAAATATGCATTAATAAAAGGAACCATTTAAGGTTCCTTTTATGATTTATTTATAATTTTTTATCATTATTAATATTAAATATTTTTCTTATATTTTTATCTTTATTTGATAATACATATTCATGAATGGCATTAATTGAATTAAGTGTATCTTCTTTGGCTTTATTTATGGCATCATCTAATGATAAATTATATTCATTATTATTAATAATTATGTTTTGTTTATCCTTTTTTAATAGTGTTGTATCAATTTTATTAGTATAAAAATTATTTTTTAAATTACTTTTTTTCTTTTTAAATCTTATATTTTCAAATGATAATAGTATCATTTTTAGAGATTTTAAGGAGCTATTATAGAATGAGTAAAACTTCTTTTTCTTTTTGTAGCATTTTATTAAATAATTATTTGATATAAAACATTTAAAAACTTTAATAATAGGATAATTAATCAGTTCATACATGTACTCATCATAATTAAATGCCATAGAAAATATTTTGTTTATTTTAATTTTAGTTAGATCAAACGAATCATATTTTTTTGTATATATATAATCTATCATGCCTAATAAATCATCTATGTTTTGATTATCATTAATTTTTAATTCTAAAAATGGGATTAAATATGTTTTTAAAATATGTGATGATACCATTCCATATATTAACATTAGTTTATTAGGATTATAATGAAGATTTGCATCAATTATACACTCAATAATGAATTTATTGAAATTTTCATTATTTTCTAATTTAATACTTAATTTAATATTATCTTTTTTTAATGAATTATAACGGTAATAATAACCAATATTAATAAATGTTGCCATATTAAAAATATTTGAATCATTTAAAATAAAATCATTTTTTAGTGACTGATCAAGGCTTCTAAGTATATCTTTAAAGAAATAATATTCTATCATTGACCCCTTCATACCATCACCCCTTATTTTTTTTTAATATTATAACTTTTTTTCTTTTATTTTACAACGAAATATTGTAAAATATGTTTCGGGTGAATAATAATGAAGTTGTTGACAAAATCGATGCAAGAGACAATATCAAGACAAATGGGAAATAAAGCTAGAGATATTGACGTGTGCCTAATATACGCATTAGATGGATCTACACCCAATGAATATTTACTAGATTGTCTTATGATGTATCAGAATAGAGATGGAGGATTTGGTAGTGCCCTACATATTGATAACTATAATAAGAATAGTAGTGTATACCAAGTATATGAGGCCTTTAGATTGTTAGATATGCTTGGATTTGACAAGAATACTAATAATGAATTATATCAAACTATTGTTAATAAAGCTGGTAATTATTTATATAATAGAATTCCACCTATAAATAATAAATGGAACCCTAATGTATTAACAAATAATGAATATCCCCATGCAAAGGATTTTACTTTTGGGGATGATGCAATTGCAAAATTTGGTGTACATCCTTCAATGGCTTTAGTAGGATATACCTTAGTATTTTTTAATGAAACTAAGGCATATTATAAAAAAGCTTTAAAGCTAGCCTCAGGATTAATTGATGAGGTTTTAAATAAAACGGAATTAACAAAATATGAATTTATTTCTATTAATAGTTTCATAAATTCAATGAGAAAAACAAATTTATTTATTGATGAAACAAATAAGCTTGAAGCTCATGTCATAGGGCTTGCAAAAAAAGTTGTATCTTTAGATTTTAAGGATTTAGATGCAATTCATCCAATTGATTGTGCATTATATTTGAATGATAATGAGCTAAATGAAAAAAAGAATTTAGAGTTAGATTATATTATTGATAGTATCGCACCTCATGGTCTATGGGATCATTTAGAATCTTGGGGTTATAATACTTATGCTGAAGAAGATTCTGCAAAGATAAAATGGATTGGTGCTGACACTGTAAATAATTATTATATTTTAAAAATAAATGGTAGAATAGAATAGAGGTAAGAAAAATGAAAAAAAGACCAGTTATGTTAATGATTATGGATGGATATGGACTAACTAATGCATCAAATACTAATGCAGTTAGTATGGCTCATAAGCCTAATTTAGATCGTATTTTTAGTGAATATGATACAAAAATTCTTGATGCAAGTGGTGAGGCAGTAGGATTACCTGAAGGACAAATGGGTAATTCTGAGGTTGGACACATGAATATTGGTGCCGGAAGAATTGTATGGCAATCATTATCTAGAATTAATAATTCTATTAAAACAGGAGAATTTAATAGCAATGAAGCTATTTTAAATGCAATTAATAATGCTAAAAATAATAATACAAAGTTTCATATTTTTGGATTATGCTCTGACGGTGGTGTACATTCTCATACTTCTCATATTATCGCAATTGCTAAGTTAGCTCATAAAATGGGAATCGAAAATGTTTATTACCATGCATTTTTAGATGGTAGAGATGTTGCCCCTAAGAGTGCTAAGATTTATCTTGAAAAGATTATTAATGAAGGTAATGTAAAAGTAGCTACTGTTGGTGGTAGATATTATGGAATGGATAGAGATAAGAATTATGATCGTATTCAAAAGGCATATGATGCGATGACTATTTGTGAAGGTGAATATTTTGAAAATCCTCTTGATGGAATTGAGGCCTCATATAACAATGAAGTTACTGATGAGTTTGTTGTACCATATATATCTTGTAAAGAGGGAATGGTTGAATCAGGTGATTCTGTAGTATTTGCAAATTTCCGTCCTGATAGAGCTATTCAAATTGCTACAGCAATTTCTAATCCTGAAGGAATCGTATATAATCCTGAAAAGCCATATCGTTTAGATACAAAGAAGGGTCCAAGAAATGTTACTTTTGTTTCTATGATGAAATATGCTGATTCTGTTAAGGGCGAATTAGCTTTTGGATTACAAAAGCTTGATAATTTATATGGTGAGGTTGTATCTAAGGCTGGCTTAAAGCAATTAAGAATTGCTGAAACTGAAAAATATGCACATGTAACCTTCTTCTTTGATGGAGGTGTTGATAAGGAATTTCCAGGAGAAGATAGAATTTTAGTAAATTCACCAAAGGTTGCAACATATGATTTAAAGCCTGAAATGAGTGCTTATGAGGTTTGTGATAAGGTAGTTGAGGCTATTCATAGTGAAAAATACGATACTATTATTTTAAATTTTGCAAACTGTGATATGGTAGGTCACACTGGCGTTATTCCTGCAGTTGTAAAGGCAGTTGAGGTAGTTGATGAGTGTGTTGGTAGAGTAGTTAAGGCATTAGATGAGGTTGGTGGTGTTGCTTTAATCACTGCAGACCATGGTAATGCTGAAAAGCTTGAGGATGAAGCAGGTAAACCATTTACTGCTCATACTACAAACCCAGTACCAGTTGTTATTACTGATAAGAATATTCATATACGTAATGGTATTTTAGCAGATATTACACCTACTTTACTTGAACTTTTAGGATTAGAAGTACCAAGTGAAATGACTGCAAAATCATTAATTGTTAAGGATTAATTTATAAGACATTAGGGATATCTCTAATGTCTTTTGTTAATTTTCTATACTCTAATGTCTGTTGTTAATTTTCTAATGTCTGTTGTTAATTTTCTATATTTACAATTTATTAAGATAGTGCTATACTAGGATTGTGCATATTACTTCGGGGTTTGGTGTAATTCCATACCGGCGGTAAAGTCCGCGAGCCTTTGGGCATGAATAGGTGAAATTCCTATACCGACAGTAAAGTCTGGATGAAAGAAGTAGTAAGGAGCTTATTATTTTTTTAGTAGGTTAATTCTTATCCCCGTAGAAATATGGGGATATTTTTTATTGTAAAAAAAGGAGGATATATACTTACATGAAAAAATATTTATCAGTGAAGAGACTTTCATTTGTAGCTATTTTTAGTGCCTTAAGTTCGGTATTATATCTATTTTTGAAGTTCCCTCTTCCTATTTTCCCATCATTTCTAGAAATTAATTTTTCAATGATTCCAATCATTATTTGTGCTTTTATGTTTGGACCTATTGACGCAGTAGTAGTTGTTGTAATTAGATTTGTAATAAAGCTCATTACAATATCATCTCATACTGCTGGTGTAGGAGAAATTGCTGATATTATTATTGGAATATTAGTTTCTTTGGTGGCAGGTTCAATTTTTAATTATACTAAGCTTAAGTATAAGAGCTTAATTGCCTTAATATGTGGTGCTTTAGTATGGATTATTTCATCTATGATTTCTAATTATTTCTTTAACTTACCAATTTATTTAGAATTATATTTTAATGGTAATGAAGCTCCATTAATTGGACTAATTTCAACAGGAGTTAATGGATTTATTAAATTCTTTAGGTTTGGTACGGCTTCTGATATTGTCATAGATTCATCAAATTATGTTTCTTATTATATTTGGGTTGCGGTATTACCATTTAATATATTACTTTCTGCAATAATTATGGTATTTACTGGTCTAGTACATAAAAAACTTAAGGCTTTATATGATTATATTGAAATAAATAAAAACAAAAGTGATAAAAATGCTCAAATTGAGCAATAATAATTATTAGAAATATGTTTTTTCTTTCAAAATCATTTAAATTGTTGTATTATTGTTCTAGGTGATTTTAATGTTTAAGCTATATAATTGGAAAGAACCTTTATTTAAAAAGGATCTTATTGCAGTAATTATTAATGGATTAATATTTGGAATATTAGGTGGAATATTATCTGGAGTTTTAGATTATTTAATGTTAATGATTAATTTTTCTATAAGCTTCGGCTTAATTATTCTTACCTATATGATAGGTATAAAGGTTAGAAAAAGCTTTTATTCATATCATATTTTGTATCCAGTATTAGGTCTTGCTTTTTTAGTTTTAGGTTTATTTATATCATATGCTACATTTTATTTTGTAGCACTAAGAAGCTTAGATGCATTTTTAGTATTTATAGATCCATTTTTCTATTTAAATTTTTTACTAGAACCGGTTAGTGGAATAATTAATTTCTTTACAAATGGTTATAATCCTTTGTCTTTAATTTTAGGTGTATTAAATGTTATTATCTATATTTGGGCTTTTATATTTTGTTATAGAATGATAAAAGGAAGAAATTAAAAGAAATATAATATTTTAAAACGTTTTCAAGTAAATTATATGTTTTTTATATACTCATTTAAGTAAAAAGTATAGTATAATTAGGAATGTAAAAAAACACAAATATTAAATTTAAGGAGATGTAAATTTTATGCCATTTATTGTGAGCGTATACGCTAGAGAGGTTTTAGACTCTCGTGGAAATCCAACAGTTGAGGTTGAAGTACAAACTGAATCTGGTGCATTTGGACGTGCCTTAGTTCCATCAGGAGCTTCTACAGGTGTTCATGAAGCATTAGAATTACGTGATGGTGATAAGAGCCGTTACTTAGGAAAGGGTACTACTAAAGCTGTACATAATGTTAATGAGGTTATCGCACCTAAGCTATTAGGTATGGATGTAACTCAACAAGTAGTTATCGATAAGATGATGTTAGCTATCGATGGTACTGAAAATAAGACTAACCTAGGTGCTAATGCTACATTAGGTGTATCTATGGCTTGTGCTAGAGCTGCAGCTGATTATTATGGAATTCCTCTATATAATTATTTTGGTGGTTTCAATGCAAAGCAATTACCTTTACCAATGATGAATATTTTAAATGGTGGTGCACATGCTGATTTCTGTATTGACTTCCAAGAAATTATGATTCTTCCAGTTGGTGCTCCTTCAATTAAAGAAGCAGTACGTATGGGTGCTGAAGTATTCCATGCATTAAAGAAGATTTTAAAGGCTAATGGATATGTAACTTCTGTTGGTGATGAGGGTGGTTATGCACCTAAGCTTGGCTCTAACAAGGAAGCTTTCGAGCGTGTTGTAGAAGCTATTAAGGCTGCAGGATATGTTCCTGGTCAAGATATTTGCTTAGGTATCGATGTTGCTGCATCTGAATTCTACAATGCAGAAACTGGTAAGTATGTATTAAAGGCTGATAAGGGTGAATTCACTTCTAAGGAAATGGTTGATGTTTATTATGCTAACCTTGTTAAAGAATTCCCTATTATTACTATCGAAGATGGTCTTGCTGAAGATGACTGGGAGGGCTGGAAGTATTTAACTGATAAGTTAGGTGATAAGGTTCAATTAGTTGGTGATGACCTATTCGTTACTAATACTAAGCGTTTAGCTAAGGGTATTGAATTAGGTGTAGCTAATGCTATCTTAATTAAGGTTAACCAAATTGGTACTTTAACTGAAACTTTTGAAGCTATTGAAATGGCTAAGAGAGCTGGTTATACTGCAATTGTTTCTCATAGATCAGGTGAAACTGAAGATACTACTATTGCTGATATCGTAGTTGGTACTAATGCTGGTCAAATTAAGACTGGTTCTGCATCTCGTACAGATAGAATTGCTAAATATAATCAATTAATGAGAATTGAAGACGATCTAAATGGTCGTGGACAATACGAAGGAATCTCTGTATTCGCAGGTAAGAAGTCTATTTATTGTATTAAATAATTATAATTGATTAAATTTTTAAGGGGATCATATTTGGTCCTCTTTTTTTTAATTTCAATATAAAGCGTTTTCAAATAATCATATTTTTTTATAAACTTGTGTTTCTTCTACAATTTTGATATAATTTGATAGGAAATAGCAGCTTAGCCAAGTGGTAAGGCCTCGGACTCTGACCCCGATATGCATAGGTTCGAATCCTATAGCTGCTGCCATATTGTATATTTAAGATGATGCATGATGTATCATCTTTTTTTTCTTTAATAATGAGAAATTTAAGCTGAAAAGAGAAAAAAATAAAATCGAAACAAAATTCGATTTTTTGTTCCAATTTTGAATTTTGTTCATAAAAAATTGAATTTTTAACGGAACATTAATAAAAATAATGACCCCATTTGTTTTTTTTCTAATTGACTTGAATTTTTCAAAATGATAACATTAACTTGTAATTTTTACGAAAACGTTTACAAGGAGAATGAAATGAAAAAGAAAACAATTTTAGCTAGCTTAGCTTTAGCATCAGCTGCTTTAGCATTGATTTCATGTAATCAAGCTGGCCCAAGTACTCAAACAAGTACACCAACAAGTGCACCAACAAGTGTGCCAACAAGTACTCCAACAAGCACTCCAACAAGTGCACCAACAAGTACTCCAACAAGTACACCAACAAGTACACCAACAAGTACTCCAACAAGTACTCCAACAAGTACACCATCTACACCTGTTGTGCAAGAAAATCCAATTGAGATGAATGGTGTTGCTTATAATACTATTGTTGAAGCATTTGCTGCAATTCCAACATCTGGAGATACAAGTACTTATACAATTAGATTAAATAAGGGTACATATAAGGAAGTAGGAATTTCTTATAATGGTACTGCGACAATCCGTATTATTGGTAATACTGATACAAAATATGGTGAAGATGTAATCATTGAAGGACGTGGAAGCAACATGTCAGCAATGAGAGGTCGTGAATTAATTGAAATTCAAGGTACAGGTAATATTATTTTAGAGAATGTATCATTAGTTAGTGATTATTAACGTTCATCAACTACAAAGGATGTTCAAGCTGAAGTACTAGCTACTGATACAACTGGAAATACAGTTGCTTATAACTGTTCATTTAAATCACATCAGGATACTTTAAGAACAGCTGGTAAGGCTTGGTTCTATGGATGCTATGTTGAAGGAGATACAGATTTCATATGGATGGAGGCAGCAGGTTCTGTTGCATTATATGAAAATTGTGAAATAGTATCTGTTTGGGACGATAATGCAAGTACTCATAATTCATATGTATCAGCTCCAAAAATGGCAGTATCTTCAAAGGTAGGTAAAGGTTTAGTTTACCTTAACTCTACAGTTAAAGAATCTGAGGATGCAGCTAAGAATGGTCAATGTACATATCTAGCACGTTCTCCATGGCAATCAGGCTATTATAACCAAGTAGCATATATCAATACACAATGTAGCGGTGTTGAGGTTTCTCCAAATAGTGATTCAAAATCAGCTAATGCTCCATGGTATGGAAATATGATTCCTACTGATTATGAACAAACAATAATCGGTTGGAAGATGGATAGTGCTACAGCAAAATCTTTAGGATTAACTGAAAAGGATTATATCCTAAATGATGCAGTAACAAATAGTGAATATAATGGTAGAAGAGCTATTTTAAATAGAATTTATAATACAGGAAAATTAAGATATGAAAAGGATGCAGCAAATTATTGGGATATTGATGCATTAATTTCTGAATTAGGATATGAAGTAGCTACAGATGAATCTAAGGCTGTATTAGATGGTGAAGTTGAAGTTACTCCAACAGTTTATACATTCGATGGTAATACTGATTATTCTGCAATTTGTAATGGATTTGCTCAAGATAATGCAAAACCTCATTACGTAGGACAAAGTGGTGCAACAATTACTCTTCCACTTACTGGAAAGTGTTATGTAGAGGTTTATGGTTATTATTCTGGTACAGCTGAGGCTAAGGCAGATACTCAAGGCTTCTCAGTAATGTTCTTTAATAACTATTCAACTGGTAGTCAAATTGAACAAGATTATATCGTATTTGATGATTCAGCTCGTGAATTTGTTCTTACAGCAAAGGCAACAACATATATTACAAAGATTGTTGTAACCCCAGACCCAACTATTCAAGAGGCAACTCTAGTAAAAGATATTACAATATCAGCAAGCTCTAAAGTTCAAACTGTAGGTGTTGGTATTACATTAACTGCAACTGTTAATAAGGATGCAACAAACAAAGCTGTAATTTGGTCATCTTCAGATGAAACAATCGCTGAAATTAATCCATATACTGGTCGTGTAACATTTAAAGCAGCAGGTAGTGTAACATTTAAGGCTACAGCTTGTGATGGGTCTGAAGTTTATGCTGAATTTGTTCGTAATCCAAAGGAAGCTAATTGGACAGTTTCAGAATGGTATACAACAGATAGTAGTAATATAACTGAAGAAGAAGGCGCAGAAAATATTGAAAATTTTGATACAAATACTTCTGCATACAAGAACCTTGGTTCAACATATATATTTACAAATAATGCTGGTAAAACTATCACAACTGGTAACGGCTTAAAGCTTAATAGTGCTGGTTTACTTTCTATAGCTACAACTAAGCCTGCAACATTAACTATTATTACATGTGATGCTGGTAAAGTATTTGTAACACCAAATGTTGCGCTTGATGGTGGTACTGCAATTGAACCAGTATCTACAACAGTATCAGAAGATGGTAAGACTATTACTTATGTATATCAATTAACTGCAGCAGGCTTATGGAATATTCAACGTGGTGATTTCTCACAAGAAAATAACCCTATCCTATATGCTAAGTGTGAATATAAAGAAGCAGTTATTTCTGAAGCAACTGGTCTATCATTTAAGGGTACTAATTATACTGAAACTAAAACAGGAATTCCTAATGATAAGATTATTTATCCAGCTGAGGCTATAGATGCAACTGGTACAACAGTTCATATTAATGAATTTAAATTAACTAATTGTGCTAGCAATGGAAATGCTGCTAACTGGTTGATATTTAATACAGGTGCTTCTATTGAATTTAAGGTTAGTGGTGCTTGTACATTATTAGTTGGATATTATTCAGCACTACAAACTATTAAGTTTAATGGTGAAGTAGTTGAAGGAAATAAGACATCAGTTTCTAATGGCGGTGGCGATATCGTTGAATATGAAATTTCTGGTGCTGGTACTGTTACAATTGAAGCAACAACAAATAATTATTTAGGCTTTGTTGGTGTAGTATTTAAGACATTAGAAATGAAGAAAGCAGAGGCTTGTGCTCAATTAGATAAGTCTTATCCTGCTTCAAAATATACTCAAAATGAAAATTATGCAACAGTGTTAGCTGCTCAAAAGGAAGCAATTAATGCTGCAGAAGATGCTACACAATTAAAAGAAGCTTTAGCAGCTGCAATTCTTGCATTAGATGCTTTAGAGGTTGATCCAGTTGTTGAACCTACTGGTCCAGTTAAAGATTTAGTATTTGTATGGGCAGATGTAGCAGCTGAATATGAAGATGGTGCTACAGTTAATTCAACTAGTCAAATTACATTTGTAAATTGTGTTAGACATGATGGTACATACATTAGATTATCAACTGATAATGCTGTAAAAATTAATCTAGCAGAAGGTGCTATATTAAAGGTACATATGCCTTATTCAAGTGGTGTAAAGGTTAATGGTGTAGATGTTGAATTAGTAAACGAATATTTAGTATATACTGCAACTACTACAGGTGAAGTAGTAATTACAGGTGCTGCAGGACAATCATATATTCAAGACATTTCTGTAGTATCATATATAGATGATTTATCATTTGTATTCCAAGATGTTTCTGAAAATTATGAAGCTTCAGCAAAAATAAATAATATTCCTGGTGTTACATTTGAAGGCTGTCAAAAGCATGATGGACAACACATTGCATTAAAGGAAAATAACAAGGTTACAGTATACCTAAAGGCTAATACTAGATTAGTTGTAAGTATGCTATATAGTAATGGTGTAACTATTAATGGAGAAGCTGCAACCTTAACTGATGGTATTTTAGTATATGATACAACAGAAGCTACTATTGTTGAAATTAGTGGTACAGCTGGAAGTGCTTATATCCAATCAATTAAAGTAATGAAGTATTTAGATACATTATCATATGTATTTGCTGAAGTATCAGATAATTATGAAGCTTCAGCAAAAATAGAATCAATTCCTGGTGTTACATTTGAAGGCTGTCAAAAGCATGATTCTCAACACATTGCATTAAAGGAAAATAATAAGGTTACAATTTATTTACAAGCTAATACTAGATTAGTTGTAAGTATGCTATATAGTAATGGTGTTACTATTAATGGAGAAGCTGCAACCTTAACTGATGGCATTTTAGTATATGATACAACAGAAGCTACTATTGTTGAAATTAGTGGTACAGCAGGTAGTGCATATATTCAATCTATTAAGGTAATGAAGTATTTAGATACATTATCATATGTATTTACTGAAGTATCAGATAATTATGAAGCTTCAGCAAAAATAGAATCAATTCCTGGTGTTACATTTGAAGGCTGTCAAAAGCATGATGGACAACACATTGCATTAAAGGAAAATAATAAGGTTACAATTTATTTACAAGCAAATACTAAATTAGTAGTAAGTATGCTATATAGTAATGGTGTAACTATTAATGGAGAAGCTGCAACCTTAACTGATGGTATTTTAGTATATGAGACAACAGAAGCTACTATTGTTGAAATTAGTGGTACAGCTGGAAGTGCTTATATTCAATCTATTACAGTTACTTCAACTGAACAAGCTCCAGCTGAAGGAACTCCTACAGAATAGGCACCATCAGAGGAAACTCCTTCTGAGGGTACACAAACTGAGTAATTTATAAAGTAAATATTCTACAAAACCTTTTGTAGCATATTTATCGAATATATCAAATTTTATTAAATTTAATTATTCCTTTTTTTCAAAAAAATACACAAAAAAGAAGTACTCATTAATTCTTACTTATGTTGGAAGGTAAGAATCTGAGTACTTCTTTTATTTTATAAATATTCAATACATTTATTATCTAATAATTTTGAAAAAATATTATACATTTCTTCTGGAGTTTCCTTTTTTCTATCAGACCATCTAGATAAAATAGTAGTAAATAGAGCATATTTTAGATCAATAAAGAAAATATTACTAGCATAAATATCAGCATATTTTATAATAATGTTTTTAATAACATAGCTACATTGATTAGTCATAATGCATACTAAATCTTTATGATTTTTCCAATAATCAAAAAAATATTTTAATTGATTGGGCTCGGTCCCTCTATTATTTAAATATCTATGATAGTAATAATCAAAAGTGACATCTAAAATATCGACGACATTATTAAAATTTCTATAAAATGTAGTTCTAGATATATTACATTCAGCCTTTATATCAGCAACAGTAACTTCGGCTAATGGTTTTCTTAATAATATTTGTCTTAAGCCCTTATATATTTTTACTTGTGAGTCAAATGCTTTCTTATTACTCTTAAATTCAGGCATATTTACCTCCTTAATATAAACTTAAATAGTGTTTTGTTTCAATTATTATATCTTTAAAAAATATAGATGTCAACATTCAAACATATTTTCTAAACATGTCTATTTATTTATAAATACATAAATTTAATATTTTCATAAAAAACATATTTTTCTAAAAAAATACGAAAATCGTTAAATATTCTTATGTTTATTGTAGTTTTTTTTTCAATATGTTAAAATATATACACAATAATTTATGAAAAAAATTAAACTATAATAATTAGTTTTTATTTAACAAAATTTAATTTTAAATGAAAGATTAGTTGAGAAGAAATATTATAAAAATGATTTATTTTTTTAAGATTTTTATTAATAAGGAGAAAATTTATAATGAATAAATTAGAATTATTATTAGAAAGAATAGATAAATTTAATAAGGATAGAGATTGGGATCAATTTCATTCACCTTCAAATTTAGCAAAATCCATCTCCATAGAAGCAGGAGAATTGTTAGAATGTTTTCAGTGGAATGATACTGAATATGATATTGATGCAGTTAAAGAAGAACTTGCAGACGTATTAAATTACTGTATTCAATTAACACAGGTTTTAAATGTAGATCTAATTGAAATAGTAAATAATAAAATGGATAAAACAGAAAAGAAATATCCTGTTGAAAAATCCAAAGGTAATTCCACTAAATATAATAAATTATAGGTTAATCATATTTTTAAATTAGATTTTATACTTTTGAAAGGAATCTATAAATATGCAAAAATTTTCAATAAAAGAATATGAATTTGATGAATATGGTAAATCAATTATTTCACAAGAAAAAAAAGGAAAAAATTGGCCAGTTGTATATTTATTATATAATGATAAAGAAATCTATGTTGGTGAAACTCAAAATGCTGTTAATAGAATGGAACAACATTTAAAAAATCCAAGTAGAAATAAACTTAAATACGTGAAAATTATTTTCGATAATGAATTTAATAAATCTGCAATATTAGATATTGAACAACAATTAATTCAACTTTTTGGTGCAGATAATAAGTATAAATTACAAAATTTAAATGGTGGTCAATCTGAAAAACATAATTATTATCAAAGAGAAAAGTATATAAACAAACTTGAAAAAATATGGAAGGAATTATCTAAAAGTGGCATGACTAATATGTCAATTGATAAAATTAGAAATACAAATTTATTTAAATATTCTCCATATAATACACTTACAAGTGAACAAAATGAGGTTTGTAAAACTATAATTTATGATATTATTGAAAAGTTATCTAAGGGCATTGATTCTACAGCAGTCATTAATGGTGGTGCTGGTACAGGTAAAACAATTATTTTAATTAATATGATATTTAAATTAATAAATTGTAATAATCTAGAAGTGGATTTTAGTGAAGAGGAAGATTCATTGACTGATAATAATCAAATGATTCATGATTTAAAAATATTTATAAAAAATTATGGTAAAGAACTTAAAATTGGATATGTAGTACCAATGACATCAATAAGAAAAACATTAAAAACTGTATTTAAGGAAACAAAAAATGGTCTTAAAGCTAATATGGTAATTGGACCATTTGATGTATTTAAGGAAAAATATGATGTTTTATTTGTTGATGAGGCCCATAGATTAGCTCAATATAAAAACATAGGCTTTAGAGGAGATTTTAAAAATTATTCTGAAAAATTAGGTAAGAATCCTGAAGAGATTACACAACTTGATATGATTATTGCTAATAGTAAATATAGAGTGCTTGTATATGATAAAAATCAAACAGTAAAAGGTTCTGATATTTCATCAGAACAATTTGATAAGGCATTATCTAATACCTCATTATCAACTTTTTATCTTACAACTCAAATGAGATGTAAGGGTGGAGAATTATATACAAATTATATAGATAATATTTTTAATTGTAGTCACATAGAATATCTTGAAATGGAAAACTATGAATTTAAATTATTTGATGATGTAAATAATATGGTTGAGTCTATAAAAAAATTAGATAAAAAATATGGATTATGTAGAAATGCTGCTGGATATTCCTGGGAATGGATATCAAAAGGAATAAAAGATCATGATAGTGTAGTTGCTCAAGGTAAAGAAGATATTATTATTGGAAACTATAAATATATTTGGAATATGACAAATGAGGAATTCATTTTATCTGAAAGAGCAATTGATGAAATTGGATGTATTCATACATTGCAAGGATATGATTTGAATTATGCAGGAATAATATTGGGAAATGAGATTGATTATAATCCTAAAACAAATAAAATAGAAATAAATATCGATAAGTTTTATGACAAGTATGTTAAACAAGATTGTGATTCTAAGACGGTAGAAAAATATATAATTAATTCATATAAGGTAATTATGTCTAGAGGTATTAAAGGTTGTTATGTCTATGCTTGTAATGAAAATATGAAACAATATTTATCAAAATTTATCAAAAAGTAGTCATTTATAATTATTATTAAGGTGCATTATGAAATATAAATTTGAAATAACAGAAACATTACAAAAAACGGTAGAAATTGAAGCGGAAAATATAGATGAAGCATATCGTTTAGTTAAAGAAAAATATTTTAAAGAAGAAATAATATTATCAGATGTAGATTATATTGATACTACAATTGAAGAAATAAATGATTACGATTTTTAGGAGCAATTATGAAAAAGATTGAAGTTTTTATTAAAGATAAAAATACATTAGTATTAAATGAAGATGCAACAAAGGGAGATTATATTGATTTAACTGATTTAGCTACAGTTGACACTACAACAATTGAGTCTCTAATAGAAGAAGCAAAGGATAAATCCTATAAAGCTAAATTAAATGAGTTTGAAAAAACTCTAAAAGCAGAAGCTAAGCTTGAAAAAGAACAAATAGAATCTAAATTAAATTTAAGAATTCAAGAGCTAGAAAATCAACTAAAAAATACTAATGAATTAAATAATGCTAATTTAAAGGCAAAGGAAAAAGAAAAACAAGATGCTTTAGCATTAAAATCTAAAGAATTAGATAATCTATATATCAATAAAATTAATGAATTAAATTCATTATTAGAAAATCAGAAATTACTTCATCAAAATGAATTAGATTCTTTAAAGCATAATATTGAAGAAGAATATAATATTAAGCTTTCTGAGTTAAATAAGATAATAGCTACAAATGATGCTAATATGAAATTAGAGCTTAATTCCATTGAAACAAAAAATAATGAAATAATTACTAATTTAAAGAATAAATATCAAGAGGAATTATCTATATTATTGAAGAAAAATGATTCTATTTCTCATGAATATGAAATATTAAAATCAAAATATGAATTAGATATTAAGAATAAAGAATTAGAAATAAATTCTAAATATCAATCTCAAATTAATGATCTAAAAAACATTAATGATTTAGAAAAAATTAATAACAAAAATAATATTGAAATACTAAATCTAGAACATGAAAGAAAAATTCAAAATATTAAACAGGAATATGATAATAAAATTTCCTCATTAAATAATAATATTTTAGGTTTACAACGTCAAAGAGCTACTATGGGTTCTAAAATGATTGGTGAGGATTTAGAGGTTTGGTGTACAAATGAATACTTATCATTTGCTCAAACAGGAGGATTATCAAATTGTGTATGGACAAAGGATAATATTCCAGTTAGATATGCCGATGAGGTTCATGCTAGCAAGGGAGATTTTATCTTAAATTGTTATGCAACAGATGAACATAAAGAAGAAACTCTATTAACATCTATAATTTTTGAAATGAAAAATGAATCTCAAGAAACAGCAAAAAAACATCATAATGCAGATTTCTATCAAAAATTAGATGAAAATAGAAATAAAAAGCATTGTAAATATGCTGTATTAGTTTCAGATTTAGATAGAGGTAATAATGATTTGCCAATGTTTAGAGTACTAGAATATTCTGATATGTATGTAGTTAGACCAGAATATATGATGACGTTTATTAATATTATTACTTCAGTAGTAAAGAGATTTGTTGATTTAGTATTAGAAAAAACTAAAGAGGAATTAAACTTAAAATCTAAAAGAATAATATTAGAGGAATTTGATTCAATTAAAAATACCTATTTAGAAAAACCATTAGAGTCTTTATCAAAGGATATTGATTCAGTTGAAAAAGAAACAAATAATATTATTACTTCAGCAAATAAAATTCATTCTTCAATTGAACATATTAGATCTAGCTATATTAGGTCAATAGAAAGAAAACTAGAAACATATACTCCTAAGCTTAATAAGCTATTAAAAAATATTGAAGAATAAATTATTTATTATTTTATAATTTATAATTTTTTCATTTTTGTGATTTAGATTACTATAATGAATTTATAAGCTAACACGTCAATTTTTTCAGTATCCTTATTCTTAATTGACTTTAGAATTATTGAATCCCTGATTTCATTTTTGATTAATAATATTGTTAATTATTTCGGTCTAAAGTTTCATAAAAAATTAATATTATTATTTAATCATTTAACAATACGCTTAATATTATTTTTGCATCATTAATTCTATTTTCATAGAGGTATTGCTATTTGAAGCGAGTATCTTACTAATAATATATAATAAATTACTGAAAATATTATCAGAAAAAGAGAATGGAAATATTTTATTACTGTAATAAATAAATCAATGACTGGGGAAGATATCTTAATTGATAATGGAGAATCATTAAATTTAAATTTTGTTTGGTAATTTTATTGAATTATTATTATATAAAAAGTATAATAAAACACGTATAATTAATTAGCAAGGAGTTATTTATGGTAGTAAATAATACAACAACATTAGATAAGGATAAAGCCTTTAATATTTTATTTAAAAGCGCTAAAAACAGTATAATTACAAAATTTATTTTTGCATCAGTAATGATATTATTAGGTGCTCCATTATTTATATTAGGCTTAATTACAAATGAGAGTCTTTATGTAACCTGTGGTGTATTATTCTTATCATTTGGTGTTGCATATTTAATTATTAATATTATAAATATAATTAAATTACCTAAAAAAATTAAAAATAATAATCAAGAAATTTGTGAAAATGGAATTACCTATTATTATAAATTTAAAGAACAAAGTATTAATGTAGAATGTAAAACTCAAACCAGAACAGCAAAAGAAGTATTCAAGTATAAACAATTAAAAAGAATATTTGAATATAATGATTATTATGAATTAAGATTAGAAAACTATGAAATATTATATGTTTATAAAACTGGCTTTGAGAATAAAAAAATGATAGAATTCTTTATTAAGAATCTATCAATAAATAAAAAGAAAATTAAAAATAAAATCAAGAATTAATAAATGGTCACCAATTCGGTGACCATTTATTAATTATAAAGTATCTTTATTAATAATTTTAATTATTTTAATATTAGGCTTATATATAGCTAAAATATAATCATTATTAAGATTTACTAATAACGAATATTTATATAAATCCTCTAATGCTATATTTATTAAATTATTATTAAATATTAATCTTAATATATTATTTTTATCCTTATGAGATATCTTTTCATCCCACCAAGCCTTAGGCTTTAAATTAAAATAATTTAAATAATCCATTATAATTGTTTTATGAAATAAATTATAATAAATTTTATTTTTAATAAAATCATCAATTACTCTAAATTGATTTTCTAAACCTTTATGCTTAAAATCTAATAAGCCTAAATCATGAAAAAACATAAAAGGATTATTTTCATTATCTAATATTACATTCATACTATTTTTCATTATGCCACTATTATAATAATGATCAAAGGAATCCTCAGCATAATGAATATTTATAATGTCTTCTTTAGATAAATAATCATTTTCAATTATTTCATATGGAGCTTTATCCATCCATTTATAGTGATAATTATTTGCTTCACTATATAATCTAGTACCATATAACAATTTTAGAAATCCTAATTGTAGTTCTTTTGGCCTTAATTTTAATACCTCATTAAAGGTATTAATAAAGGAATTATAATCCTCATATGGTAATCCTGCAATTAGATCTAAATGTAAATCTATAACATTAGCATTTTGAATTCTAATAATATTATTAAATAGTTTTTCATTATTTTGTATTCTTCCTACAGCTAAATTTGCCTTTATATTAGTAGATTGGATACCTATTTCGAATCTAAATAGATTTTTTGGTGATTTTTCATTTATATAATCAATAATATCACTAGATAATAAATCACCAGTTATTTCAAATTGATAGGATTCATTTTCTTTATGATTTAAAATAATAAAATCAATTAATCCTAAAAAATTCTTTTTATTAGCATTAAAGGTTCTATCTAAAAATTTATATACCTTAGCTCCTTTAGCTTGTAATAATGATATTTGTTCCTTTATTTCCTCAATATTAAAGAATCTAACCTTATTATCAAGACTTGCCATACAATAACCACATTTATATGGACAGCCTCTTGAGGTTTCAATATACATTATTTTATTTATAACATCATCATATAAATCATAAGCCATTTTAGTATTATTTAAATCAACAAGCTTATCAAAGGTATAACCATTCTTATAATATAAATTTGGAATGTCATTGATATTAAATTTATTATCTAAGTAAGAAAGAAGTAAATCAAAAGCTTCTTCACCCTCATTCTTAATTACATAATCACATAAATCATTATCTAAATAATAATTAGCATTATAGCTAACCTCAGGTCCCCCTAATATTATAATAATATCTTTATTTATTAATTCATTTAATATTAATTTAATAAACTCTATGTTCCAAATATAACAAGAAAAACCAATAATATTATAATTATTATTAATAATATAATTAACAATATCTAAATAATTATCTTTAATATTAAATTCCTTTATATCAACAGGATATTTAGTATTTTTCTTTAATAATCTAATTGCTAGATTAGGATGAATATATTTTGCATTGATTCCAATTAATAATGTTTTCATATTTTTACCTCGTGAATATTTTATCATATAAACTTACTTTTTGTTTTATTTTTATATCTAATATGATAAAATATTTTGGGAAAGGAGTGATATTATGCCATTTTTACCAATAACTCTAGAAGAGATGCATCAATATGGATGGGAAAAACCTGATTTCGTTTATGTAATAGGTGATGCTTATATTGATCATCCATCCTTTGGACCTGCAATAATTTCTAGAGTATTAGAAAATTTTGGATATAAGGTATGTATAATTTCACAACCTGATATTAATGATAATAAAGCATTTAAGCTATTTGGTAAACCTAGATTAGGATTTTTAGTATCTTCTGGTAATATTGATTCTATGGTTAATCATTATTCAGTATCAAAAAGAAGAAGAAAAAAAGATTATTATACTCCAAATGGAGAAATGGGTAAAAGACCTGATAGAGCTTTAATTAGATATGGTTCTAAATTAAGAGAATTATTTCCTGATTCACCAATAATTATTGGTGGAATAGAAGCATCATTAAGAAGATTAAATCATTATGATTATTGGGATAATTCTGTTAGAAGATCAATTTTATTAGATTCTAAGGCTGATTTATTATTATATGGAATGGGAGAAAAGACTATAGTTCAGGTTGCTGATGCATTAGATAGTGGACTAGATGTTAAAGATATTATTTATATTAGAAATTCAGTTTGGAAAACTAAAAATAAAGATTTAATTCCTAGTGATAGTATAATACTTCCATCATATGATGAAGTATTAGAGGATAAAATGAATTATGTAAAATCATTCCAAATTCAATATAAAAATACTGATGCTTTTACTGGAAAATCTTTAGTTGAGGAATATAAAAATTGTTTTGTTATACAAAATCCTCCTGAATTTCCATTATCAAGAGAAGAAATGGATGCCGTTTATGCATTACCATATATGAGAGCATGTCATCCATTAATTGAGGCAAAGGGGCATGTACCTGCAATTGATGAGGTGAAATTTTCTGTTATTTCTAATAGAGGCTGTTATGGAGGATGTCATTTCTGTGCTCTTACTATGCATCAAGGAAGAATAATTCAATCAAGAAGTAAAGAATCTATATTAGAAGAAATAAAAACAATATCTAAGGATAAGGATTTTAAAGGCTATGTTCATGATATAGGAGGACCTACTGCAAATTTCTATCATCCTGCATGTAATAAACAAACTGAGCATGGAGTATGTACTCATAGAGAATGTATTGGTTGGGATCCTTGTAAGAATTTAGTAGTTGATCATACTGATTATTTAGATATTTTAAGAGAAGCAAGAAAATTACCAGGTATTAAAAAGGTATTTGTAAGATCTGGCTTAAGATATGATTATATTATGTATGATAAGAATAGAGAATTCTTTGAAGAATTAGTTCAATATCATATATCTGGTCAGCTTAAAGTAGCACCAGAGCATGTAGATGATAGAGTATTAATTCGTATGGGTAAGCCTTCTCGTGGCTTATATGATGAATTTGTTAATTTATATAAGGATTTAAATAAAAAATTTGATAAGAATCAATTTCTAGTACCATATTTAATGTCATCTCACCCAGGCTCAACCTTAGATGCAGCAATTAATCTAGCAGAATATCTAAGAGATACAGGTCATATGCCAGAGCAGGTACAGGATTTTTATCCTACACCAGGTACTGCATCAACCTGTATGTATTATACAGGTATTGATCCTTTTAGAAATGAAAGTGTTTATGTACCAAGAGATCCTCATGAAAAGGCTATGCAAAGAGCATTAATGCAATATAAGCTTCCTCAAAATTATGATTTAGTTCATGAGGCATTAGTTAAAGCTCATAGATTAGATTTAATAGGCTATGATAAAAAATGCTTAATTAAGCCAAAAGAAAATAATAGAATTAATAAAATAAAACCATCTATATCAAAACCATTTGTTAATGGAAAACCAAAGAAAAATAAATAATTGTCAAATTTTTAGGTAGTAGCGATACTTTAATAAGGAATTAGGATAGGCCTAAGCTGTACCAGCAACTGTGAAACTGACGAAATCAATATGCCATTGGGAAACTGAGAAGGCTGATTAAGGATGAAGTGAAGCCAGGAGACTTGCCTAAATATTATAAAAAGGAGAAACTATTTTTATATATTTATATTGCTGGATTACAATAATATATATAATAAATAGAATAAAAAAAATGAAAAAAATATTAATTATGATTGTATCAACAGTTATAGCAATAGGAGTAATTATAGGAAGTTATGTTCTTATTGCAAAACCATTTGAAGCAAAATATGATGGAAATATTACTGTTGAGGTATTAGACCTTGAGGGTAATACTATTAAATCAAAAGAAATTGGTTTTATAGAAGGAGATACCTTAGTATCTTTAGTAGAAGCTAATTTTGATAATGTATTAATAAAAGATGGAATGATTATGAATATAGAAGATTATGAAACTCCATCAGATTGGTCTACATTTCTATCAATATATGTTGATAATGAAATGAGTATGGTAGGAATATTAGATATTGTATTTAAGGATGGTACAATAATTTCATTTAGAATAACAGAATATATCCCATATTAATATGAAAAAAATAACAATTAAAGATATGGTAATTATTGCAGTATGTACTGCAATACTCTTTGTCCAAGAAGAATTATTATCTTTTTTACCTAATATTCAATTTACTGTTTTTCTAATTGTTTTATATTCCAAAAAACTAGGTTTTATTAAAACTTCATTTATAGTTATCATTCATACTATATTAGATAATTTATTTATGGGAAGCTTTAATATTATTTATTTTCCATTTATGCTATTAGGTTGGCTATTAATTCCATTATCTTTATCTACTATATTTAAAAAAGTAGAATCATCCTTTAAATTAGCATTATTAGGAATATTATTTTCTTTATTATATTCTTGGATATATATTATTCCTAATTCAATAATATTAAATATTAATCCTCTACATTATTTATATAGTGATATTTTATTTGAAATTATTCTTGCAGCATCTAGCTTCATTAGTATTTTATGGCTTTATAAGCCCTGTTCAAAGATATTTGATCATCTAAACTCAAAGAATAATCCAGAATAGATATATAAAGATATTATAATTATAAAAAAGTTGGTATAAATTGTGTTTATCATTTAATTACTTTTACAGCTAAAATATTGGTCATTTGCAAAAAAAACAGATGGCCTTTTCTTTTTGATAAAAATAGGAGTAATTTAAATGATTAATAAAAGAAGAACTATGAATTATTAAATTTGAAGATAGTGATTTTATGTTAATTAGCATTTTATTTACTATTTATATTAATATAAATAATTAAGTATATAATTTTATTTATTCTCATATATTTCTTTAGAGGATGATTAAATGAAAAAAATTATATCTATTATTTTATTATTAACTATATTTATATTTGGGTTAAATATTGAAGCTAATGCTTCTGATCGACAAGTAGTAAATGAAACAGAAAATGTTGATACTACAATTAATCTTATACCTAATAGTCAGGCTGGAATATTAATTGAAAAGGAAACTGGTAAAATATTATATGAAAAGGATATGAATCATAGATTAGCTCCAGCATCTATGACTAAAATAATGACATTATTATTAGTCTATGAAGCATTAGATGAAAATATATTAACTAAAGATCAAGAGTTAACTGTCGATGAATATTCAGCATCTATTGGTGGGTCTCATGTATACCTTAAGGTTGGAGAAAAAATAACTGTAGATGAAGCATTAAAATGTGTTTGTATTGCTTCTGCTAATGATTGTGCTACTTTGCTTGGAGTGAGTATTTCAGGTTCAATAGAAGCATTTATAACTAAAATGAATGAAAAAGCTAGAATGCTTGGATTAAAAAATACCTTATTTTCTGATTGTACAGGATTATCTAGTAAGGATCATTATTCTAGTGCCTATGATATGGCAATTATTTCTAGAGAGCTTACACTAAAGCATCCTGATGTATTTAATTATACTTCAATAAGAGAGGATTATATTAGACAGGACACTGATAGTCCCTTTTGGCTTGTTAATACTAATAAGCTTATTGGTAGAGTAGATGGAGTAAATGGACTTAAAACTGGTGTTTTGGTTGATTAACGTGCACAATTTGATATGATCAAGATCATCTGATAGGATGGTCTTTTATTTTTTGATGTAGTATAATTAATAATATAAGGATGTGAACTTAAATGGATATTATTGATAAGATGATCAAAATAAAAAAATTATACTCTAATATGCCTACTGAAATAAAAAAAGCGAGAAAAGATTTTTTTAGAGATGGTAATAAAGGTGATAAATTATACGTGTATTATGATGTTGACACTATTGATGTCATCGTTAATAATACAAAAGAATTATGGTTTAAGAGTGCAGATTCGTTTACTGATATAGAAGAACATAATGGTTGGGGTAATAAGTTCTTTTATGTATTACTATATTTGGATAAGAAGAAGTATTTAAAAAAATTTAAGGATATTGTAAAAGATGCATTTAAGACGTATGATATAAATTCTTATTTAAATAGATACTATATATTATGTTCATCATATGAACCAGATAATAATACATGTTGGAATACTTTCTTAGGTAATAATTTTAAAAATGTAAAAGGATTATGTGCTAATGGTGATTTCGTAATTGATAATAAAAAAAGCAATTCATTAAAACTAACTGGGAATTTTACTTGCAAAATTGAAAAAGAACATACTTATGGAGCGTGTATATGTTTTAATCGATCAAGTTTAGAATATAGTATTAAAACAGGAGTTGCATATGAAGGTTATGTAAGCTATGACTTCAAACAAATGGCTGAAAAATTTTTCGATGTTTTAAATGTAATTTACAAAATGTATAAAGATATGTCTAATGAAGATGAAGTAAAGTATCACATATATGAATTAATAGATATGTGTAATTTATTTTATAAAAATAAGTTTTATTTTGGCGAAAAGGAATATAGATATGTAATTGATATAGAATATAATCCAGACTTAAAGAATTCTATTGAAGTTTCAAGTAAAGGTAAACACATAATTAAATACTCATTTACTAAAAATGATATTAATCATATAACAATTACTAATTCTAAAGATTCAAATAGGTTCAAAGATTATGAAATAAAATTAAGTAAAATATCCTTCAATGAAGAAGGACCTACATTAGGGTACATATATGAAGATTAAGAGGACAATGTGTCCTTTTTTTATTTCTATTTTTGCTTGGACAAAGGTGTGGAATGTACTTTTTTTAAAATATAATCGTAAATTTCAGCTAACAAGTTTTTGTGGCAAATCTAAAGTTTATGAGGAGTTGAATAAAATGAAAAAAGAAACATGCTTAGGTTATGCATCTTATGTACTAAATCATATGGGTGTAAGAAAAGATGATATTTTATATTTTTTAGAAGTCTATTCTAACGAAGTAGAAGATATTTATCCTGTCTTTGTAAAGAAGCATAGAAGAGTACGTAAGAATATTACCAAATCTTCTTGTGCAATTTTAGCATTACAAGTCTTAGAAAATTTAGGGTATAGCTCTGGATTTAGATATAGATTTAAGAACTTAATCGCTAAAACATTCAAGAGATTAACAGTCACTGCAGCTGAAATGTATTATGAATCTGATGCATTTATTGCAGTAAAGAAATATCAATTTTAAAGAAGGAGGAAATTAGAAATGAAAGGAAAATGTGATATTTTATTAAAAGCTATAGAACGCAATGGTTCTATAATACGTATTGTTTGCAATGCGATACTAATCGATAAAAATTCTAAACAATCTGATATTGGAGCTAATTACTCTAATATGGAAGTTGAAATTGGAAAGCCATTAACCTTAGCAGATTTTCAATTAATATGTGCTGAGAGAGGTTTATGGGACAAAATGTCGTCTAAAAATGGTATTAAATTAAAAGATGTTGATTGTGAATATGGGATTGGAAAAAGCTCATATACAGATCAGGAATATTATTATGTTAAAGCGACATTAATTGAAGATTTTGATAGAATGTTCTTTTTGTCAAAGTCACAAATAAGAAATTTAAAAAATATCAATTTAGGTTATGAATTCACTAGAGAATAATTTGAATATTAATATGAGTATGTGACAAATACAATAATAACTCTACCTCATATTTTTTAAATAATTAGTCACAAATTATTTATTATTCAGTTTATTTCTAGCATTTTATGATTATGAATTGATAACGAAAACACATCACGTTTCTAACAAAGGTTTAGTCCAAGAGGAAAAAGGGGCTAGTCTAACAGCCCCTTTACCTCGGACTAAACCGATAGAAACAAAGTGTTGTTAACATGAAAGGAGAAATATGAATTATGAAAGGATTAAAAAAGAGGGGAGACACTTAATAATTGATTATTTCAGTTGTACCTTCCCATTACTATGTTATCAAGATGATTATGAGTCAATCATAGTTAATCAAGTAAGAGAAATGATATCTCTGTTCTTCAATTATGAACCTGTAGATGGTGATAAAGAAGAAGCTTATAATAGATTTAAATATATTTATACAATTGGTGAATATATAACTTTAAAACTTGGAGGTCCTTTGTTAAAATCTGGTCATAAATCATGCATGATTGAAATGAAAGGTGAAGGTTGTAGAGAATTTGAAAGGTTATGTCCAAAGAAAACATGGATTGATTTATTAGAATTTTTTATCTTAAAGTTAGGAGGTAGATGTTCTAGAATTGATGTTACAATTGATGATTATGAAGGAACTATTATTGATTTTAATTGGGTCAAAAATAAATTAGATTTTAAATTCTTTACTACAACCTTTAGAAATAAAGATTATACAATTCATGGTAATACTTCGGGAGGATATTCTTTACAATTCGGAAGTCGTGTAACACAAATGTTAGTTATTTATGAAAAATTAAAAGAACAGCTAAGTAAGAAAAAAGAATGTAATCAAGATTATTGGGTTAGATATGAAATGAGATATTTTCATGATAAAGCTAATGATGTATGTTTGGATTTAATTGATGAAGGGTTAAATGGATTTAGAAAATACTGTTTTGGTATTTTTTATAAGATGCTGGATATTAAGGAAGATAATAATTATGGTTTAGAATCACAAAATAAAGTGATTACCGACCCGTTATGGTTGAAATTTTTGGAAGATGTAGAAAAAGTTGAAATAAGATCATCTACCAAAAGAAAAAGTACTTATGATAGCTATTATAATTATGCATTTCCAGTAATTAGTTATTTCTATTTAGTAAATTTAATTATAAATAATGGAGATTTCTATGCAACTGATACTGAAATATTAAAAATTGCAGTAGATGGGTTAGATTCGTTTGATGCTAAAAAGCTTAAAAGATTAAATTATTATTTAGAAGAACGAAACCTTAAATCAATTGACATGAATGTGATAAAAGAATATGAATCTATCATGAATGATGAGTTGGATGATAGGAGGTTACCATTCTAATGAAAAATTTACACATTAAAGAATCTATTGAATATAAATATAAAAATTATCGATTACCTGAAATACCAAAGTTACTTATTGAATATGCTTATAATAATCCTAATAATTATAAATTATTACTAGATAATAGAATTAAAGTTGATGAGATGTGTGATTTTATTGGTATTAACTTTTTAAAAGATATGTCATCAATTAATTTTGAAGAAGCTGTTTTACCAAAATTAATAATACAATTTATTGAAATGAAATTAGGTAAGGACCTATGATGAATATTAATAATTTATTAAGTCAATTGAATGAAGCTCAATATAAAGCTGCCACAGTTATATATGGAGATTATTTAGTTGCTGCAGGTGCTGGAACTGGTAAAACAAAAGTATTAACGACAAGATTTGTATATTTAGTTTATATCGGTAAATCACCATATAATATTTGTGCTTTTACATTTACTAAAAAAGCTGCAAATGAAATGCTTCGAAGAATAAAAAAAGTATTAGGATATGACTTTGAAGGTACTATATGCACCATGCATTCATTTTGTTATGGATATTTAATTGAAGAAGCTTCAAGATTAGGATTCACTAATGTACCTAATATAATTGATGAAACAGATTCATTAAAAATATTAAGGAACATAATCAAAAAATATAATTTAGAAATATCTGAAAATGAAGTAGCTAAAGAAATATCCCAAATTAAAAATCATCAGAAAATTGAAAATAAAAGTTTATATAGGACAATGCTAATAAATGCTATTTTTCACGAATATCAAAGAAAATTAATGGAATCTAATTTAATGGACTTTGATGATCTATTATATTATTTTCATAAAAGTCTAATAGAAGATTCAATTTTTAGAGAGTATATTCAAGAGAGATATGAATTTATTATGGTTGATGAGGCTCAGGATATTAATAAAATCCAATATGAAATAATAAATATTATGAATGAAAAAAATCATAATTTATTTATGGTAGGTGACCAAGATCAATGTATATATTCTTTTAGAGGAAGCGACATAAAAAAATTAAATGATTTTATAAATTCTGGTGCAAAAGTATTAAAATTAGAAGAAAACTATAGATGTGGAATCCAAACGTTAAATGCTGCAAATAAATTAATATCTAAAAATACAAATCGAATAGATAAAGTATTATTTACTAATCGAAAAGAAAAAAATAATGATATTATTTATAAAGAAGTTTCATCAGTTTATGATGAACCTAAGTATGCTATTAAGCTTATAAATAGATTATTAAAAAAAGGATATAAAAGAAATGATATTGCTATTTTATATAGAAACAATTCACATGTATATCCATTTGAAAATGAATTAACTACTAGCAAAATTCCTTATAGAATTGTAGGTGGTAAACCATTTTATTCAAATTCTGAAATTAAGGTGTTAATTAGTTATTATAGGTTTTTAAACAATTTTAATGATAATATTAGTTTTGAAGCAATTATTAATACACCAAATAGAGGAGTTGGAAATGTAACATTTCTTAAAATTGATAAGCTTGCTAAAGAAAAGAAAATATCTTTGTATGAGGCATCTAAACTTGTAGATGAAGATTCATTAAGAGAATTTCACTGTTTAATTGAAGATTTAAAGGTCAAAATCAATGAATTTCCTGCATTAGAATTTCACAAATACTTAGTCAATAAATTAGATTACGAATTATATGTTCTAGAAAAGTTTACTTCTAAAAGAAGAATGGATAGAATAAGGGAATTTGAGAATTTAATATCAAATATCAATTCTGAGTTACCAGCAAAACAAACAATAATCAATTTTATAAATCAATTATTTATTGATAATGAAATAGAAAATAATGACAATAATGATAAAATTAATTTATTAACAATTCATCAAGCAAAAGGCTTAGAATTTAAGGTAGTAATAGTTGCAGGATGTGTTGATGGAATTATATCGCCAAAAACAAACAATATTAAAGATGTGAATGAGGCTAGAAATTTAATGTATGTCGCAATGACAAGAGCGGAAGACTATTTAATTTTATTAGGTTATACATCTACTTATAAAAATGGAAAACAGGTTGGATGTATAATGTCACCTTTTATAATAGAGTCAGGTGTTTTACTTAATAAGCTTTAACTTTAATTGAAATATGATGCAAAAATTGATATAATTTTATGTAATTACAAAGGATGTGATAATATGGCAAATTTTCATAATATAGATCTATATAAATATACTGATGAGGAATTTTTAGTAGCCAATAAACTATTAAAATACAAATATATTAAAGAAGATTATAGAGAATTTACACAGTTTACTTATAATAATTTAGATATAAAACCAATTTATATTGATGATATAATTGTGCCAATGGATACTAAGAACTTATTTATCGTTTTAAAATCATTAATGACAAAGGGGTTCTTTGAATCATTTGATTATGATGATAAAAAAATTTACGTTACTTTTTCTAAGGAAGGTTCTGAATATTGTAGTACTAGAATGTTTTTAATTAAAGATGATGAGTTTAGATTTTACTATATTTTAAAATGTTGTTCAGAATGGTTTGATAAGTTTTCATATCCAATTCAAACAAAAGTATGTAAAATACCATTTATTAAACAAAACCAATTACCATATTACTTTAAATATTTAATCGAAAAAGGATTGTTAGATTGTGCATGTGTAGATAATCATTCAGTATATCCTAATTATGTAATAAGAGGCGTTACTTATGAAGGTCAAAAAACACTTAAGGATTATACTAAACATACATTAGACGAGGATTTAATTTTATCAATGGATTCTGTGAATCCTCTTATGTTATCCTTTATTAATAATCAAAACCCTAATCTATATAATGAATTTTGTAATAACTTGTATTTATTAGATAATAATTTATATAATACTCAAATTAGTTTTAGAGAAGAAGATGGAATAAATATACCTGTTATTGAAGCCAGCTTAGGAACTAATTCATTAAATAGTAACGTTCAAAGTAATTTGCCAGTTTTCTGTGATTTTGCACGAGATGATAATCCATATTCATATATTGATTATGTAAAATTATTAAGAAAAAAAGGTGCTTCTACATTAGTATATTCATATTGTTTAAAAGGTAGAAATAAAGTTCATGGATTTATATTTAATAAGTATTCATTTGATGGCGATTATAAAGAATTTCATTTTTATAGAACTAATATGATTTCATTATATTTTAAATTAATTGTTGATTTGAATCCGAAATTTGACATTGAAGCAGCAATAATTTATGGAATGATAAAATATAAAGGTTTAACAACTAAACTTTTAGCATCTAAATATGGTGTTAATCAGATGTCTATAGAAAAAGTAATTGATGGAACTTATGAAGTGAGAGAAGATATAACTAAGCAAACTTTATATGATGAATTAGACATTTCAGATAAACTAATTAATAGAATTAAAAATTCTATTTTTGAAGAAATTAATTTTGAGGATATCGAATAAATGGCTAAAAATACATTAAGAGGAATGATTCAAAGAGATGCTGTTATGATATTGATGACTCTTTTGAAAAAACAGTCCTATACAGTTGATGATTATATTGAAGTTGGCTGGGGTTCTAAATCAAGTTTTTTTGAAGCAATTCAATACTTAAGAGAAGCAATATATGATTTAAATTTACCATACATGCTTGAGATTAATAAAGAAAATGAATATTCTTTATTTAAAAGTAACGAGGAAGTAAAAGTAGAATTATTTTATGATTTAATAGATGAAATGAAAAATAAATATACCATGATAATTCTAATGTATATGTTTAATAGAAGGATCAAGATGGATATGGGAATTCTTAGATTCATTGCTCCTAACAAATCCGATAAAACAATAAGAAGAACTGTTGAAAGCTTAAGTATAATTTATGAGTCATGTTATGATAATAGACATATTGAAAGTATAAGGGATGGAAGAAAATACTATTATAAGCTAGTAAAAATGTAAACCTGGTAATGTTTAACCAGGTTTTTTCAATGGTTAATTGTTATTTTATTATATTTTTGATATAATAAATGCATAGTGTTTAGGCGGTGTAGTATATGATGAGTACAAGTGACAAAAGAATATTTACTAATCAAGATGATACTAAGATGATTGATAGAATGAAAGTTGTAATGAGCCATGCAGAATTTTTTGATTGTTTAGTTGGCTATTTTAAGATTACAGGTTTTTATTTATTAAAAGATCAATTAGCAAATGTTAAAAAAATAAGATTTTTGGTTGGACTTGGTGCCGATAATCCAACTGTAAAAGCAAGATTATTAACTATTTATGATTTAAATGAATATAAGGTTAGACCACATTTACAAAAAAGTATTAGAGCTGAATTTGAAGGTTCAGAAGATAACATAGATGTTGAAAATGGTATCAACTCATTTATTGAATGGATTAAAAGTGGTAAAATTGAGATTCGATTATGTGCTGATCAAAATGTTCACGCAAAAGTTTATATTATTAGAAATGATGATGTATTAAGAGATTATCAATATGGACATGTTATTACTGGTTCATCTAATTTTTCATATAGTGGATTAGAAAAGAATATTGAGTTCAATGTTGAACTTAAAGATCCTGCAGATGTTAATTATTCATTACAATTCTTTAATTCATTATGGGATAAATCAATAGAAATAACTAGTTTAGTTGATGAAATAGTTGCAAATGAAACATGGATGAATACTACAATCACGCCATATCAAATGTATTTAAAAGCATTGGCTTCATATTTTGAAGATGAATTAGGCGAAAATAGACTTCCTGATGATATAGTTCCTCCTGGATATATGAGATTAGAATATCAGGAACATGCTGTTATTCAAGCTGAAAAAATACTTGCAAAACATGGTGGTGTGTTTATTGCCGATGTAGTTGGTTTAGGTAAAACGTATATAGCTGCAATGTTAGCTAAAAAATTAGGACTTACAAAGAGAAAATTATTTATTGTTCCTCCTGTGGTTCAAGATACATGGATTCAAGTAAGAAATAATTTCGGTTTATTAGGTAGAGATGAAGTTGTATCTTTAGGTATTTTAGATCAAATAGCTGAATGGAAGGACTTGAATGAATATGATTATGTGTTCATAGATGAAGCTCATAGATTTAGAAATGCTGATTCAAAAACATTCGATTTATTAAAGAAAATTTGCTATAGAAAAGGTGTTATTCTTATAACAGCAACACCTCAAAACAATTATATTACTGATATAGTAAATTTAATTTCTTTATTCCAAGACTTAGGACAATCTTCAATAATACCTGGGAACCCTAATTTAGGAGAGTTTTTCGCTGCATTAAAGAAGGAATTAAACAGTAAAAAGAATACTGACGAGTTTGATGAAACATTGAAAATTGTTACAGCACAAATAAGAGATAAGGTTCTAAAACAAGTTATGGTTAGAAGAACTCGAACTGAAGTAATGAAATATTATAAAGACGATTTGGATGCACAAGGTGTTAAATTTCCGTTATTACATGATCCAGAACGTTTAGTATATGTATATAACGATAAAATGGATGAAGCATTTAATGTGACAATTGATTTATTAGCTAAGTTAAAATATGCACGATATACACCATTATTATATGTTAAGCCTTCTAGACAAAAAGATGTCGTTGGTGATAGGAAATCTGGTCAGGAAAATATTAAAGGATTTATTAAGGCATTATTAATAAAACGTCTTGAGAGTTCTATATATTCTTTTAGGGAAAGTATAAAAAGAATTAATGAAAGTCATCAAGATTTCTTAGATTTATTCAATAAAGATAAAATGGTAATTGGTAATGTATCTCATAGTAAATATTTTAATACAGATTATTTAGTTTCATTATCTGATGAAGAATTTAATGATTTGATATCATATAAGGATTTGACCAGAGTTAAAAGAGAAGATTTAATTGATCAATATGAAATTGATTTAAAGAATGATATTTCGATATTTGAGCAATTATATAATTTGTGGTCATCTTTCGATGTAATCAATGATGATGCTAAATATGATGTTTTAGCAGATTTGATTAAGAAATTAAAAGCTAATAATTGTGAAAAAATTATCATTTTCTCAGAAGCAAAGGATACTGTAGAACACATAGAAGCAAAATTGACAAAAGAGTTTCCTAATGAGGTTATTTCTTTTAGCGGAAGTGACTCGTTAGAAAAGAAAAATACAATAAAAAAGAACTTTGATCCAAAATCTCCTGAACCTTTAAATGATTTAAATATATTGGTAACTACTGATGCGATGAGCGAAGGTATTAACCTACATAGAGCAAATATCATAATTAATTATGATTTACCTTGGAATCCTACAAGAGTAATGCAACGTGTTGGTAGAATTAATCGTGTTGGTTCTACATATGACGATTTATATGTTTATAATTTCTTCCCAGCTGCAAATACTAGAGAACATTTATCACTAGAAGATTCTATAAAAGTTAAAATTCAAATTTTCCATACATTATTAGGAGAAGACTCAAAGTATTTAACTAACGAAGAAGTAGTTGAATCACAAGCATTTTTTGATATTTTAATGATGACTAATCTTAATATATTTGATGAGGGTGAGGATTTTAATTTAAATGCAACTAAGATGGAATATCTAAAGATTATAAATGATATTTATAAAAATGATAAACCATTATATGAAGAAATTAAAAATTTACCAAATAAACTAAGAATAGCTAGAATAGGAAATGAAAATCAATTAGTTACATTTGTGAAAAAAGGAACCATAAAAGAATTTATTTTAACAAATGGATTAGAAACTAAAATGATTGAATTTAATGTAGCATTTGAAATGATTAAAGCCATTGAAACTGATACAAAAATTAATTTGCCAGAAGATTATTATAATTTACTAGGTTTAAATACTGATTCATTTAAAGAATATTTAAAAGAATCCTTTGGTAATGGATACAAAGCACCAGGAACCCCAAAAAATTTAAAAGAAATTAAAAGAGTTATTAAAACAGTTGAATCTATGAATTTAACTTATGATAATAAAGATTTCATTTCTAAAGTTAAAAATATTTTAGATAAAGGCATATTATCAAATTACATCCATAAACAAGTGTTAAATGCTATTAAAGACTTGAAAAAACAAAATAAACATAACGATCCAAATGCGATTGTACAATGTTTTATTGATAATATTCCTATGATTTATTTTAAAGATAGAGATAGTTATGTAGTTAATGATGATTCAAATGAAAACGAAATGATTATCTTATCAGAATATTTTGTGAAGGAGGTATAATATGCAATTAGTTGATATTTTAAAAAGTAAATATTCAGAAACTAACTTTATTATTTTATCCAGAGATTTATTTAAAGATATTAGACCTATAAATTCAACTATTGATATTAAATCTCAATACTCACAATATATTGAAGATTGCAAGTTTATTGCAGATTTTACAGATGATGAAGGTAAAAAAATTGCAATATTAGCATGTAGAATACATGATAATTCAAAAGCTAGAACTATACAAAGAAATTTTATAGCTCATGAATTAACTAATGGAGAATTATTTGATTATGATGCAGCATTTGTAGCATTCTTTGATAATATAAATTCTAATTGGAAATTATCATTAATATTTTTTGATGTTGAATTTGAAGAAAAAATAGTTTTTAATTTTAAACCTGCAAAAAGATATTCATTTCTAGTTGGACCAACTGAACCAGAAAAAACTTATTTATCACAATTATCAATAATTTATAATAATAGTGCTTATAAACCTAAACTTATTGATTTAATTAATGCATTCAGTGTTAATAAGATAACTAAAGATTTTTATAAAGAATATTTTTCGAAATTTAAAGAATTATATGAATACCTAATTTCTAATGAAAAGTTTATATATCAAGCTAAATATTTAGGTTATTCAGAAGATAATAAAGATAAAAGTATCAGTGATTTTGCTATAACATTTGCGAAAAAAACATTGGGTCAAATTGTATTTTTGTTCTTTTTACAAAAAAAAGGTTGGCTTGGAGTTCCTATAGGAGAATCATGGGGGAATGGAGATAAAAAATATATTATTAATCAAATAATTAAATGTCAAGGCAATTATTTTGATGATTTTTTTGAACCATTATTTTATAAAGCATTAAATGTATATAGAGATAATGAATTGTTCAATAACGAAAAGATTCCTTTTTTAAACGGAGGCCTTTTTAATCCTATATTAAACTATGATTGGGAGAATACAAAGTTTGATATTCCAAATAGTTATTTTCATAATAAAAAAGAAACTGGTCTAATAGATATTTTTATGCAATATAACTTTACTGTAAATGAATCAGATGGTAGAGATGAAGAAGTTGCTGTTGATCCTGAAATGTTAGGAAAAATATTTGAGTCATTACTAGATACTGAAGAACAACAAGAGAATGGTGAGTTTTATACGCCTAGAATAATCGTTAGATATATGGTACAAAAAACTTTAGCGAATAATATAGCAACCAATTGTGGAATAGATTTTGAACAAATATATAATTTTATCTTATATTCAAATGAAATTATTGATGAAGATATTTCAACTTTTGCATATGATATTGATGAATATTTGGATAATATTAAAGTTCTAGAACCATCAGTTGGTTCAGGGGCTTTTCTATTGAGTATGTTAAATGAAATAGTTAAAGTTCGAAAAGCTTTAGATATCTATTTAAAAGTAGATAGAAGCGAATATGAATTGAAATATCATACAATTAAAAATTGTTTATACGGTGTTGATATTGAAAGTGATGCAATTGAAATTTCAAAACTTAGATTGTGGTTATCTCTTATAGTAGATGAGACAATAAAATTTGATGAACCTCCGAAGCCACTACCTAACTTAGCATTTAATTTATGTGTAGGTGATTCGTTAGTTGATACCATTCATGGTGTAACATTTGATGAAAATTTTAAAGTTGATAAGAGATACAAAAGATATAATTATTTCGCAATACTTAATGAAATCATAAAAAAGAAGAATATCTACTTTGATGAACACAATAGAGAGAATAAAAATAAATTATATTTAAGAATTAAAGATTTAGAATTACAATACATAAGAGAATATGTTATTCAACATAATGTTGAAAAGATGACTGATGTAATTAATGATATTATAGATATTCAAAATAGTACTAAAGGAAAATATTTTTTCTGGCAATTGCAATTTTATGATGTCTTTTATCAAAAAAAAGGTTTTGATATTGTTATAGGTAACCCTCCTTATGTTGGTGAAAAAGGAAGAAAAGATTTGTTTAGACGCATTGCAGAAACAAAATTTGGAGAAAAGTATTATCAAGGGAAAATGGATTTATTTTACTTTTTCTTTCATAGAGGTATTGAATTGAGTAATGAAAAGGGAGAAATAGCTTTCATTACTACTAATTATTATCCTACTGCATTTGGTGGAAAAAAATTAAGAAAAGCATTTAAAGAATCAGTCTTCGTAAGAGAATTTTATAATTTTAATGAATTAAAAGTATTTGAATCTGCTAGAGGTCAACATAATTTGATTACATTCTTAACTAAATATAAAGCTGAAGAAGTTAAATCCTATAATTACATTAATAATTTAAAAGGAAACGCTAATGATTTAATCTTAACTGATTCTTTATATAATAAGTCTAATTGTATAGAAGTATGTGTAAGTCAAGATGATTTATATGAAGGAGAAGAATACTATATTAGATTAATTGGAACTAATAATGATCTAATTGAAAACATAATATTGAATAAAATTTCAGATGAAACAAAATTAAATGATATTGCTTATATTAAACAAGGAATCGTTTCTGGTGCTGACAAAGTTACAGATGCTCATATAGCGAAATATGGTTATCCGAAACATTGGAAAAATAATGGTATATTTATTGTTGAAAATGAAGAATTGGAATTATTAAACCTTAATGATTTTGAAGTAAAGTATATAAAAAAAGTATATAAAAATTCCGAAATCAATAAATGGCTAGTCAACTATGCTAACGAACTTAATGTTATTTATTTAACAAAGACAAATGTTAATCCAAACAACATACCTAATATAATTGCTCATTTGTCAAATTATAGACAATTATTATCTGCTAAAAGAGAAACTCAAACAGGTAAATTACCTTGGTATTGTTTACATTGGTCAAGAGATGAGGAGTTATTATCTAATAATTTTAAAATTGTTAATTCAAGGCGAGCTAAGAAAAATATATTTGCAACTTCTAATGGTTCATATTATGAACAATCAGACTTGATGTTTACTGTTATTAAGGATGAATATTTGGAAGAATATGATCCGAAATATATATTAGCATTATTAAACTCCAATATTATTTACTATTGGTTAGTAAATAAAGGTAAGAATAAAGGTGATATGCTTGAACTATATGGTAAACCTTTAGAAGAAATCCCAGTAAAGAAAATTGAAAATAAATATATGGTTCAAATAAATGAACTTGTTGATGAAATTATAAAAGGACATTCAACAGAAGAAAACGAAAACCAAATTAATCATATATTATATCAAGCTTATAATTTATCTGAAGAAGAAATTAAAACAATTGAAGATATAATTTAAAAAGTAAAAGGCTAACATAACAGATTTCAATTCTTAAATGTTAGCCTCTATTTTATTTATTAAGTTCTGTTAATGCTTTAATTGCATTTCTATATTTTTCATTATTTCTAAATTTATTAATGATATCTTTTTCCTCATCAGTATATTCACCTTTACCATCATCAAATAAATCATTGATAGAACAGTCTAAATATTCACAAATTTTAATAATTCTTTCTACGGTAGGAAAATTAATTCCATTAAACCATCTAGTAGTGGTTGCAGTAGAAACATCCAAAAGTCTTGCTATGTCAGCAGGCTTTATTTTTTTTATATCACAATATTTCTTTAAATTGTTTGAAAAAATATTATATAAATCACTCATTTTAACACCCTCAGTTTAATTACTATATTATTATATATTAATTTGATGATTAAAACAATTATTTCTACGTTTAAAGTAGTAAAAAGTTATTGACAACAACTTTAAACGTAATATAATATAAGTATAAACTACGCTGAACGTAGCAAGGGGGTTAAGAATGAATAATATAGATAAAGAATTTATCAAATATTTTGGAGAAGAAAAATTAAAAGAAGTTGAGATGGAATCAAAACTTCAAGATATTGCAAATTATGTCTGTGAGAATTGGCTACATCTTGATAGTATTCCTATAATTATTGAGGAGATTGAAGAAGATGCAAGATTCTATGTTAATGAACTTTATATTGGAATAAATAGTTCATTTATTAATAACATAAATGAAATGATTTTTTCACTTCTGCATGAACTCGAACATTATTTCCAATGGGTATATGCTAATTTATATGATACCGAAAAATCAAAAAGATGGAAACAATTATTTAATGAGGAATCTAACGAAGAATATGTGATTAATGAACTCGAAATTGATGCTTATGCTTTTGCAGAAGTAGTGATGAATTGTGAATTTGGTATCAACAGAAAACATAAAGATCCAAAAATCCAAAAAATAATAGAAAAATATATTTTAACTTCTGATTTTCTAGAAGTATAAGAGTTTGGACAATAGTGCGGAATGACCTTTTAGTAAACTAATTACGTAGAGTTGAAAGGAGGATGAATGTTAGCACTATATAATGAATTAAGACAAGCTACCATCTCATATACTTTTCCAGGGGGTATATATGCTTGAGTATATGATTAATGGGAAAATATATATAATTGAGAGATTATATGATAATAAAGTGCCTTCAATGTTAGAAGGGGTAATAGATTATCTTATTGATTTAATGGAAAATGAGGAAGCTGAAGTAGTAAAGGAGGAGTAAAATATGCAAGTAGAATCTTATAATGTTGGAATTTATTGTAGATTATCTAGAGAAGATGGCAATGAAGAATCGCAATCAATATCCGCTCAAAAAGAAATATTAACAGATTATGTTTCAAATCAAGGCTGGAGAATATATGATGTGTATTGTGATGACGGATATAGTGGAACTAATTATGATAGGCCTGCTTTTAAAAGATTAATTAATGATATTGAGTGTGGCAACATTAATTTAGTAATAACTAAAGATTTATCAAGATTAGGTAGAAATTATATTCAAACAGGATATTATACAGAAGAATATTTTCCTGAAAATGATGTAAGATTCATTGCATTAAATGATAACTTCGATACTTTAAAAGAAGATAATGATTTTATACCATTTAAGAATATTATTAATGAATGGTATGCTAAAGATATTTCTAAAAAAATAAGATTCACTTTAGATAATAAAGCTAAAAGTGGAGAACCTAGAAATACAGTATTTCCATTATTTGGTTATACATATAATGAAAAATATGAGAGAGTTCCATGTCCAGAAACAGCTCCTATAGTGAGGTTTATTTTTGAGGAGTATTTAAAGACTGCATCAACATCAAAAGTCGCAAAAGCTTTAACAGATAAAAGGGTAAAAATACCAGCTTATTATAACGCTGTAAAATACAATTATAATAAAGAAAAAGTATTAGCTAGATCAGAAGAAGAACTTTGCAAATGGAGCACATCTACTATTAAGGAAATTTTAAAAAGAAAAGAATATTTAGGTATATACATTACAGCTCAAAGTAAATCTAAAAATTTCAAATTAAAAAAGAGATATAAAAATCAAGATAAATATGAATTTGAAGGCAAGTACGAAGCCATAATAACTGAAGAACAGTTAAATATGGCTCAAAAACTGATGAAGAGAAGTCGTAGTGGTGATATCCCTTATGAAGAAAACATTTATAAAGGAATATTATTATGTGCAGATTGTGGTAAACCATTAAGATTTCAAAGGAGAACCGATCGAAAAGGCTCGATGTATTATAGATATTATTGCGAAAATAAAAATTGTGATTATTTTAATAACATTCAGCAAAGAGAATTAAACGATATTATTAAATATGAATTAATTCGCTTAAAAGAAGCTATTTTAGATAATAAAGAACTCTTTATTGAAATGATAAAAAATAAAGATAATACAGTTAAATTTACTTCCTTAGAAAATAATATTGATGTAAGTAGTTATGTAAAAAGAAATAACGAAATCGATAACTATATTAAAAAGTTATTTGAAGCATATACAGATGGTAAAGTGCCTGAATCTACGTATGATATGATGATGGCGAAATATACTAAGGAAAAGAGATTATTAGAAACACAAATACATGAATTAACTATAGAAGAAAAAAAGAATATGGTTACACGAGATTATAATAATGAAGCAAAAATGTTAATAGAGGCTCTAGAAAACATAGATGATGAACATTTATTAACATCTCAATTTTTGCTAGAAGTAATTAAATCAATACAAGTAAAGAATTTAGATGATGTAAAATTTTCAAGAGCTAAAAAGAAAATAATCATTACATATCAATATGTTAATGACGAAATCAAGGAGTATTTAGAAAATGAAAAATGTTGTTGCAATATATGCTAGATTATCTAGAGAAGATGAAGATAAAATAGATGGGTCAAAAGATAGTAGAAGTATAGAAAATCAGATAAGCATATTATCTGAATATGCTTTAAAAAATGATATGGAAATTTACAAAATATATTATGATGATGGCATAAGTGGTTCAACTATCAATAGACCTGGATTTAATAATCTCCTTAAAGATATGGAATTGAAAAAGTTTAATACAATACTGGTTAAAGACTTATCACGTTTGGGTCGAAATTTACATCAAGTAGGTAGTTTAATTGATGATTTATTTCCAAAGAAACAAATTAGGTGTATTGCAATAAATGATAATTATGATTCATTGACTTATGAAGGAGAGGAATCAATAGTTTTAAGGATCTTTTTAAACTCATATTATTTAAAGGATTTTAAGAAAAAGATTAATCGTTCTATTAAATATAGAGCTAATCATAAGCATATGATAACTAATCCTAAATATGGATATGTAAAAAAAGAAGGTAAAGCCGTTATCGAGCCATATTCAGCAGGAATTGTTAAAAGAATTTTTGATATGGCATTGAATAAAATGTCTACAAGTGATATAGCTAAAGTTTTAAATAATGAAGGTGTATTAACAAGAGCTGTATATTATAAAAATGTATTAAAACTTCCTTCAAATCATACAAGGTTAGCAGAAAAATGGACGAGCGCATTTATTAGAGAAATTTTAAAGGATTGTGAGTATTGTGGTCATTCAATTAACTGTAGTCATTCTAAAAATATGGAGCCAATTATTATTAAACACACACATGAAGCAATAATCGATGAAGCACTATTCAATGAGGTACAAGATATAATAAAAGTAAGACCAAAAGTGGTTATGGAAAAACCAAATAATATTAATAATTTACTTAGACACGAAGCAACTGGAAAATATTTTAGACTTATGTATAAAGATAGACGAATACCTAAGTATTCTTGTAGGGGTGAAGGAATAAATATTGACATAAATGAACTTCATTCTGTTATTTATGAAGATATTAAAGATGTAATCTTAAAAGGCAAAAAATATCTTGAAAAGCTAAAAAGTAGAATATTAAAAGATATTGGTGATGTTAATGAACTAAATAAAATTCTAAAAGATCTGAACTTAGAATATTCTAAACTGTTAGAAAAATATTTTTCTAATTTAATAAACGAAAGTGTATTTAAAAATAAAAGTGAATTGATGTCAAAAAAGATTAAGGATACAGAAAATAAAATAAAGAAAACCTTAACTTTAGATTCAAAAATTGAAATTTTAACAAATAAATTTAATAGTTTTATAAAAAATACTATATTAGATGATTCTGATAAAATAAACATTATAAAACAGGTTGTTTCTAAAGTCGAAATATCAAAAGTTAATAACAATATAAAATTAAAGATAAAATATAAATTTGAAGGATAGAATTAGTAAATTTTATCCTTTTTCTGCTATTATCTAAATACGAAATGTGTTATACTAAAAATACAAATTGATTTATAAAGGATGAGTTTTATGGCAGCAAAGAAATTAGTTCCCGATAGTGAAATTAATATATTAATTAAACGATATAGTGATTTTTCTAACAAAAGAAATTCATATTTTTCCAGATTAAAAAATATACATTTGACAGATGTTGAATTATTAAATGATGTGAATAATTTAATTAACGCAATGAAACCTTATGAAAGTTCAAAATTCAGTTCTTTAAGATATGAAAAATTATTTTTGATGATGTATGCTCATATTTTAGAAATAAGAAATAAAATGAAATTTTATGATATAGGAATACTGAATGTAAATGGATATTCTATTGGAGGAAATGAACCAATAAAATTTAATCAAGATAAGGTTAAACAGATTAATGCTTTATTAAAGGAATATTTTAAAATAAATAAACTAAATGAATCTGCTTTAGAAATAAATTGTTATTTTGAAGAATCCTTTAAAAAAGAATTAAATCTCCAAAGTAAAAGAGTTCTTCAGGATATTGCTGATTTGTACAATGTTTTAGATAATTATGATGGTGCAATAATGTTTTTCGAAGAGGCTTATGAAAAATATCAGTCTATAAAAGCAGCTGCATCACTAATTAGAATATATACATTTGTCGATGCACATTTAGACATTGATAAAGCATTGAACTTATATGATAAACTACTAGAACTACCATACAACGATGATATGAATATTGAAAGTTTAAAGATGAATAAGCTTTATGGGATTTCTAATATTTATCACTATTATTTTAATATTGGTGATTACAAAAATGCTGCATACATAATTCAAAATGCTATTAGCAAATCACAAGATAACATGTTTGAAGTATCAGAAGGTAGTTTATTATCCGATTTATTAAAAAGAGCACATGATAAATTAAATGAATTATCTGAGATAGTAGTAGATGTTGGAGAATTATCATCGTATTTTAATTCAGATGTACTAACTGTTATGTCGGATGATATGAAAATTTATATTCAAACATCATTAACAGTATTTGAATCTATTGAAAATTCGAAAAATGCATTAGATTATTCTGCAGCATTAATTCCGGTTTTAAAAGGACTTGAAGATTTGATTTATGAAATATATATAAATGGATATTTAAATTATTTAAAGACTTTAAATAATGTAAATTATTCTAAAATAGATTCTTCATTATATTATATTAAATATAATCAAAACTTCTTAAAAAATAGAGTCGATGATTTTAAAATTGGAAATGCTATATATTCTGCATGTTATGTGCAAAATAATTATGGAGCATTAGATTCATCTAATTCATATATGCCAATTGATTATTTTGTTAATTTCTGTAGTGAAGTTTGTAATGTTGAAGATCCTGCATTCTTCATCATCAATATGGTAAAAAAATTAGAGCAAATTAAAAACATAAGAAATAAAGCAGCACATCGCTTTAGAATTACTAAGACCGATGCAATTGAATGCTTTAATATATTATTTAAAAGAGAAAATTTTATTTCATTATTATATAAAAATTTTTCTAAAATATTTGTGAAATAATATTAAAAATATACTTTTGAAGGATAGGTCATGACCTGTCCTTTTATCGTTAATAAAAAAGAAGTATAATATTAATAAGAGGTGTTTAACAATGTCAACAGGAACTGGTTATTTTGATTTAAAGAAAAATAGAGAAAATAATACAAATAAAAACAATGAGTATCGTAGTAAATCTTTTTATGAGCAAGGCAAAAGATTTTATCAAGCTGCATGGTTATTAGGTGAAAAAGATGATAAATTTAATTATCTTACAGTAATTTTAACTAATGCTTCGTTATCATCTGAATTGCTACTAAAATCGTTGTTATATTCATATAATAAGAAACCACATGGTCATGATTTAGAAGAATTGTATAATGAACTTCCAGATGATGACAAAAAATATATTAAAGTAGAAACCTTTAAAGGAATAAAACATAAAGACAATTTTGAACTATGCTTAAAAGAACAGAAGGAAGCATTTACTAGCTATAGGTATATATGTGAAGTTGACTGTTGTGTTTTAGACATTAATTTCATTATGGGTTTTGGTAGAGCAATTTATAATTTATGTATAGATAAATTTAAATAAAATAACGTGCACGGTAATGAGGTAAAACAGGCTATTGTTCATTTTCAGGATATAATATTACCTTACATATGACTCAAAATGGTATGTCATTAATTAGTGTTGTTTTTGGATATAAAGACTCTAAAACAAGAAATAGTGAATCTTTAGCATTATTAAGATATGGTTTTAGTAATTATGAATTAAAAACATTAATTAAAAAGGATACTATTTTAGAAACAATAAATTCTCCTTTATATAAATATCCTATTAATATTTTAACTAAAGATAATATATCATTATTAGTTAAGAAAAATGAAAATGTAGATTATTCTTATGATTATGAATATTGTATTGATAATAATATATCTGGTAAGATAAAAGTATATACAAATGATTTAATATTAGATAGTGATTTATATACTAATTCTATAATTGAAAAAAGAAATATATTTGAAATGATTAGTTATCTTTTATATAATTCAATTTAGTTTATAATTTAAGAATATGATACAAAATATAATTCACTAAAGTAATTTTATAAAATGTTTCTTTTAATTGAATAATTTTAACTATTATATTATAATTAACTCATATATATTTTAAGAGGTATGAGTATGAAGTATGTAGGAGTAGCTATTTTAGGCTTAGGTGTAGTTGGTAGCGGAGTATATGAAATATTAAATGAACATAAAGAGGTATATAAAAAATCTCATAATTTAGATGTTGAGGTTAGAAAAATATTAACTAGAACTAAAGAAAAAGCTTATCAAATTGGAATTACTGATGAATTATTAGTAACAAATATTGATGAAATCTGTAATGATGATTCTATTTCTATAGTAGTAGAGGCTATGGGTGGAATTACAGCTAGCTTAGATTATGTAACAGCTGTACTAAAAAGTAAAAAGTCTGTTGTTACATCAAATAAAGAGCTATATTGTAAATATGGACATATATTAGAAAAATTAGCAAAAGATAATAAAGTTGGATTATATTATGAGGCTACTGTAGGTGGTGGAATACCCATTATTAGAACATTATTAGATAATTTACAAGGTAATAATGTAAAATCAATATTAGGTATTATTAATGGTACTACTAATTACATATTATCTAAGATGTTGAATGAAAATGTGTCATATGATAATGCCTTAAGTGAGGCTCAAATGCTTGGCTATGCTGAAAAGGATCCTACAAGTGATGTTGATGCTTATGATTCTACATATAAATTATCTATTTTAGCTTCATTAGCCTTTAAAACTAAAATTCCATATACTAAAATATATAGAGAGGGAATAAGAGGAGTATCCTTAATAGATATTAATTATGGTACTAAGCTTGGATATACTCTTAAGCTATTAGCGATTGGTAAAAATACTTCAAATGGAATAGAAGTAAGAGTACACCCTACATTTATTAAATCATCTCATCCTCTAGCTTCTGTTAATGATGCATTTAATGCTATTTTTATTAAGGGTGATAGTGTTGATGATGTTATGCTATATGGTAGAGGTGCTGGTAAATTTCCTACTGGTAGTGCAGTTGTAGGTGATGTATTATACGCGGCTGCTCATACTGATAGTATTTCATATTCTCCATTTGAAAATAATGAAAATGCTGATCCTAATGTTATCTTTAATGATAATTTTGAATCTGCATATTATATGAGATTATTAGTAAATGATACTACAGGTGTCTTAGCTAAAATAACTGCTATATTTTCTAAATATAATATTTCTGTAAGACAGCTAAATCAATATGAGAATGGTGATAATGGAGTACCTTTAATTATTGTTACTCATATAACAAATGAAAAGAATGTTAGAAATGCAGTAGAAGAAATTAATTCTTTACCTGATTGTGGACATGTTGAGGCAGTAATTAGAGTAGATTAATATATTATCGCTTATTTATTAAATTAGATAAGCGATTTTATTTTACAAATTTCTTATCTACATTGCATTTTTTTATATTAAATGATAAAATTAGTTCTAAAAAGTTACAAAAAAGGAATGATTACTATGAAATATGATTGCATAATTGTTGGTGCGGGACCTGCAGGAGTCTTTTGTGCTTATGAACTTGTTGAAAAAAATCCTAATTTAAAGGTATTATTAGTTGATAAGGGAAGAGATATTTATTCTAGAAAATGTCCTGTAAATGAACATAAGCTAGATAAATGTCCTGTAAATAAAAATGGAATTAGTAGTTGTAATCCAGCTTGTTCTATAACAAATGGATTCGGTGGTGCTGGAGCTTTCTCTGATGGTAAATTTAATATTACTACTGAATTTGGTGGCTGGTTAACTGATTATTTAGATGATGATGAAGTTTTAAAGCTAATTAAATATGTAGATTCAATTAATTTAAAATTTGGAGCTACAGAAGTAATTACTGATCCTACTACAGATAAGGTTAGAGAAATAGAAAAAAGAGGCTATGCAGTAGGCTTAAAGCTATTAAGAAGTCAAGTTAGACATTTAGGTACAGAAAATAATCTTAAGATATTAATGAGAATATATGAGCATTTAAAAGATAAGGTTGAAATGCATTTCCAGGAGGAAGTATCTGATATAATTGTAGAGGATAATAAGGTAAAAGGTATTATTAATAAAAATGGTGTTAGATATGATGGAGATAATGTATTTTTAGGTGTCGGTAGAGATGGCTCTAAATGGCTTGAGGAAATGTGTAAAAAGAATAATATTCGTATGACACATAATCAAGTAGATATTGGTGTTAGAGTTGAAACTAATGATATTATTATGGAAGAAATAAATAAAAACCTTTATGAAGGTAAATTTATATATAGAACTTCTGTAGGTACTATTGTTAGAACCTTCTGTTCTAACCCTAGTGGTCATGTTGTAGTAGAGAATCATTCAGGTACAATGCTTGCTAACGGACATGCTTATGCATCAAAGGAATTAGGAAGTAATAATACTAATTTTGCATTATTAGTTTCTCATAAATTCTCAGAGCCATTTGATTTACCAAATGAATATGCTCATCAGGTTTCTAGATTAGCAAATGAATTATCTTGTGGTTCTATTATTGTTCAAAGATATGGAGATATTTGTAAAGGTAGACGTTCTACTCAAAAAAGAATTGATGAGGGCTTTGTAAAGCCATCATTAAAGGAAGCTGTACCAGGAGATTTAGGTTTAGTATTACCATATAATACTATGAAATCTATAATTGAAATGATAGAAGCCTTAAATCATGTTACACCAGGTATTGCAAACGAACATACATTATTCTATGGAGTAGAAGCAAAATTCTATTCAGCTAGACCTGAAATTTCTAATAATTTTGAAACTAGAATAAATGGTTTATATGTTGGTGGCGATGGAGCTGGATTAACTCGTGGACTTGCTCAAGCTGGCGCAAATGGAGTTTATGTTGCTCGTGATATATTAAAAAAAACTAATTAATTTTATAAGCATTTAAATTTTTTTAAGTTTAAATGCTTTTTTTCTTTTATTATTGTTATTATTATGGTATAATTGAAACATAGAAAACGTTTGCAAAAGGAGAATTGAATATGGGAAATAATATTCGTAATGTCGCTGTACTAGGACATATGTCTAGCGGTAAAACTACATTAGTTGAAGGATTATATGCTTTAGCTAATAATACTACAATGGGTAGTGTTGATAGAAAAAACACTATTAGTGATTATACTTTAGAAGAACAAAATAGAAAATCTAGTATTAAATCTAGTATTGTTCCTATTAAATATAATGACTATAAGATTAATTTAATAGATATTCCAGGTAATGATGATTTTATTTGTGAAGCTATTCAAACTATTAGTGTTGTAAAGGGTGCTATTTTAGTTATTGATGCTAAAAAAGGTATCGAGGTTGAAACTATTAAGCATTATAATATGCTTAAAAGAAAGAATATTCCTACTATCATTTATGTAAATAAGATGGATAGTGAGGGTGTTAAATTTGATGAAGTATTTGATAATATTTCAAGTGTATTAGGTAAAAATGCTATTCCATTTTGCTATCCTATGGGTCATAATGATAATTTTGATGGTTTTGTTAATGTAGTTGAGCTTAAGGGTAGAAAATATAATGGAAAAACCTGTGATGATTGTGAAATCTATCCAGATAAGAGAGCTAAGGTTTTAGAATTACATAACAAGATGATTGAAGCTGTTGCTGAAAGCAAAGAAGAATTAATGGAAAAATTCTTTATGGGTGAAGAATTAACTAGAGCTGAAATAAAAGAAGGCTTAAGAGAGGGAGTATTAAATGGTAGCTTAATACCTGTATTAGTTGGTTCTGCAACTAAATCAATTGGCTTACATACCTTATTAGATATGGTTATTGATTATATGCCAGATCCTTCTGATTTAAAGCCAATTGTTGGTGAAACTTTAGATGGTGAGGTTATAGAAAGAAAAACATTAGATGAGGAACCATTTAGTGCCTTTGTTTTTAAGACAAATGTAGATTCTTATTCAGGTGTAACTAGTATTTTTAAGATTAATTCAGGTGTTGTTCATCAAAATGATGAGGTATATATTTCAGATTTAAATAATACTTTAACTTTATCTAACATTTATACAATTTGTGGTGGAAAGCTTACTCAGGTTTCTGAGCTTCATGCTGGAGATATTGGTTGTGTATGTAAGGTTGATGGTTTAGAAAATTCAATGACATTATCTGATCCTAAATCAAAAGTTGTTTATTCAAAGATTGAGTATCCATCAAGTGTTTACTTTAAGGCATTAAAGCCTAAGAGTAAGAATGATGATGATAAATTATCATCTGTATTACAAAAGCTTAAGCTTGAGGATCCAACCTTATCTATAGTAAGAAATAGAGAAACTAAGCAATTATTATTAGGTACATTAAGCTTAGGACACTTAAACTATATCTTAGAGAGAATGAAAAATAGCTATAAGCTAGAAATAGATATTGAGGATTATAGAGTAGTATATAGAGAAACAATCACAAAAGAAGCTCATGGTAGTGGTAGATATGTTAAGCAGTCTGGTGGTAGTGGCTTCTATGGTGTTGTTGAAATGAAATTTGAACCAGCTGAGGAAAACTATTTTACAGAAGAAGTATTTGGTGGTGCTGTACCTAAGAATTACTTCCCTGCAGTTGAAAAGGGATTCCATGAGGCTTGTGAAAAGGGTTTACTTAAGGGATATCCTGTAATTGGAGTTCATTCTGTTTTACTTGATGGTAAATACCATGCAGTAGACTCAAATGAATTATCATTTAAAAATGCATCAATTTTAGCCTTTAAGGATGCTTATATGAAGGCAGGTCCTACAATTTTAGAACCAATTATTGAAATGACTATTACTGTTGAAAGTGATTTAGTTGGTGATATTTTATCTGATTTAAATCAAAGAAGAGCTAAGATTGTTGGTATGGAAATAAATTCAATGGGTCAACAAAAGCTTAAGGCTTTAGCTCCTGAAATAGAAATTCTTGAATATGTAAATGATTTAAGAAGCTTAACTCAGGGTTCTGGATACTTCAATAGAAAATTCTATGGTTATGAAAAAGTACCAGCTTATCTAATTGACAAGATTCCTGAAAATGAATAATTTTTAAAACGTTTTCAAAAAGCCTTATCAATTGACAATTAATAATATCTGAATATAATAATCTTGTATATAAGATTAAATATAAAAAACCATTTGTAGATATCTCTATGAATGGTTTTATTATGTTTCATATTAATTTATAGGGAGGTTTATATGTTTAGTGTAATAAAAAGATGTATAAGAGAATATAAAAAAGCATCCTTACTAGCTCCATTTTTTATTACCTTTGAGGTAATAATGGAATGCTTATTACCATTCTTTATGTCATATTTATTAGAAGCCTTAGAACATAATGAGGTTAATATGATGTTATTATGGATGGGAATATTAGTTGTTACTGCAACATTAGGTTTAGCCTTTGGCTTTTTATCAGGAAAATATGCATCAATTGCAGCTGCAGGCTTTGCAAAGAATGTAAGACATGACTTATTTTATAAGGTTCAAGATTTTTCATTCGAAAATATTGATAAATTTTCTGCATCAAGTCTTGTTACTCGTATGACTACTGATGTTAATAACATTCAAATGGCATTTGGTATGCTAATTAGAATAGCAGTAAGAAGTCCTCTAATGTTAATATTTTCAGTAATAATGGCATTTACAGTAAATTGGAAGGTTGCATGTATTACCTGCTGTATTATTCCAATTGTAGCACTTGCATTCTTTATTATATCAAAAATTGCAATGCCAATTTTTGATAGAGTATTTAAAAAATATGATGCTTTAAATGAATCTGTACAAGAAAATATTAATGGTATTAGAGTTGTTAAAACCTATGTAAGAGAAGAATATGAACAAAAGAAATTTGATAAAGCAGCTGATGAAGTAAATATAGATTTTACTAAAGCAGAAAAGATAGTAGCTTTTAATAATCCTATAATGAACTTGGCTGTTTATACATTATTAATTGTTGTATGTATATTTGGTTCTTATTTAATTGTATCTACAAATCAAACTGAATTAAAGGTTGCAAACCTTCAAGCATTATTGACTTATAATATGCAAATATTAAATTCTATAATGATGCTTACAATGATTTTTGTAATGCTATCTATTTCTTTAGCTAGTATTAAAAGAATTGCTGAAATATTAAATGAAGAGTCTACTATTAAAAATCCTTTAAATCCTATATATGAGGTTAAGGATGGAAGTATAGAATTTAAGAATGTATCCTTTAAATATAGTAAAACTGCTCATAAAAATACATTAGAGAACATTAATTTAACAATTCCTTCTGGCGCTACAGTTGGTATTATAGGATGTACTGGTTCATCTAAGACTACATTTGTTAATTTAATCTCTAGATTATATGATGTTACAGAAGGCGAATTATTAGTAGCAGGAGTAAATGTAAAGGATTATGATCTAAAAACACTAAGAGATATGGTTTCTGTAGTATTACAAAAGAATGTCTTATTCTCTGGAAGTATTTCTGATAATCTAAGATGGGGTAAAGAGGACGCTTCTATTGATGAAATAAAAAGAGTATGTAAGATAGCTTGTGCTGATGAATTTATAGATACCTTCCCTGAGGGTTATGATACTCATATTGAGCAAGGTGGTACTAATGTATCTGGTGGCCAAAAACAAAGACTATGTATCGCAAGAGCTCTATTAAAATCACCTAAAATATTAATTTTAGATGATTCAACCAGTGCAGTTGATACTAAAACAGATGCTAAAATTAGATATGGCTTAAAAAATGATTTACCTGATACTACTAAAATTATTATTGCGCAAAGAATCTCATCAGTTGAGGGTTGTGACATGATTATAGTACTAGATGGTGGAAAAATTGATGGAGTAGGTACTCATGAGGAATTATTAAAGACAAATATGATTTATCAAGAGGTTTATGAAATTCAAAATCGTATTTCAAAGCAAGGAGGTAATGAAAATGTCTAGAGGCCCAATGGGAAGAAAGGGTGGAGGAGCAAAGCTTACTAAAGATAGCTTAAAAACTTTGCCTAGATTAATAAAATATATATTTAAATATTACACTCCTCAGATGAGTATAATTATTTTATGTGTTATTATTACTGCAGCAATATCATCATCTACATCAATATTCATGAATTCTATTATTGATACAATTGCTCAAAAGCAAGAAGATGGAAGCTATATTATTACAGCGTTAGATGTAGCTTGGCCTAAGCTAATTCAAATTATGATAATAATGATTTCTGTATTTGCCTTTGGTGCGATTTGTTCATTAATATATACTCAAATTCTTGCAAGAGTAGGTCAAGGTGTCTTGAATCATTTAAGAAAAGATATGTTTAATAAAATGGAAGAACTTCCAATATCATATTTTGATAGAAATCCTCATGGTGATATCATGTCTAGATATACTAATGATGTTGATGCTGTAAGACAATTCATTACTCAAACTCTTGTTCAGGTAATGAGTACTACAATTACTATTGTTGTATTAATTTCATTAATGCTATATTATTCATTCTGGTTAGCATTGATTTCATTTTTTGGTGTATTTATTATTATTAATATTATTAAGCATGTTGGTGGAAATTCTGCAAAATATTTTATTGAAATGCAAGTATCTACAGGTAAAACAGAAGGCTATATAGAAGAAATAATGAATGGTGAAAAGGTAGTTAAGGTATTTAACCATGAAGAAAAATCTAAAGAAGAATTCGATGTACTTAATGAGAAACTATGTAATGATGCAACTAAAGCTCAATATTATGGTAATATCTTAATGCCAATATTAAATAATTTTGGTAATATTGTATATATCATTATTGCTGGTATCGGATTTGTATTATCATATTTTAATGTTTATAATCTATCAATTCAAGCATTAGTTGATCCTACTAAAACAACAATAACAATCGCAATTGTAACTTCATTTTTAGGTATGAGTAAACAATTTAGTCAATCTATATCACAAGTTTCTCAGCAAATTTCAATGGTAGCAATGGCTATGGCTGGTGCTCAAAGATGCTTTGATTTGATTGAACAGGAAAAAGAAGAGGATAATGGCTATGTTACATTAGTTCGTTGTTATATTGATGATAAGGGAAATATTACAGAAACAAATGATAGAACTGGTCATTGGGCCTGGAAGCATCCTCATTCAACAGGAGAAATTACCTATACAGAATTAAAGGGTGATATTTTACTTGATAATGTGGATTTTGGTTATTATCCAGAAAAGATTGTATTACATGATATTGATGTATATGCTCATCCAGGTGAAAAAATAGCTCTTGTTGGAGCAACAGGAGCTGGAAAAACTACAATTACAAATCTTATTAATAGATTCTATGATATTGCTGATGGAAAGGTTAGATATGATGGAATTAATATTAATAAGATTAAAAAGGATGATTTACGTCGTTCTATAAGTGTTGTCTTACAAGATACTAATTTATTTACAGGTACTGTAATGGAAAATATTAGATATGGTAGATTAGATGCAACAGATGAAGAGGTTTATGAGGCAGCTAAAATTGCAAATGCATATGATTTCATTACGCGTCTTCCTGATGGTTTTAATACAATGCTTACTCATGATGGATCTAATTTATCACAAGGTCAAAGACAATTATTATCAATTGCACGTGCTGCTTGTGCTGATACTCCAGTAATGATTCTGGATGAGGCAACCTCATCTATTGATACTAGAACTGAGGCTTTAGTACAAAAGGGAATGGATCAGCTTATGCATGGTAGAACTGTATTTGTTATTGCCCATAGATTATCTACAGTTAGAGATTCTGATTGTATTATGGTGCTTGATAAGGGTAGAATTATTGAACGTGGTAATCACGATTCATTAATTGCAAAGAAGGGTACATATTATCAATTGTATACAGGTGCCTTTGAATTAGAATAAAATATTATTGTTAAAGAGCCAATATAAATTGGTTCTTTTTTCATAATTAATTAAAAATTAATAATTTTTTATCAAATTTTATCTTTAGACTAGTGTATTACTAGTTTTTTTTACATTTTCAGACAAAATGAAAAAAATTAAGAAAAATCTAAAAATTTTTGAAAAATCTTACTATTATTCTATTAGAAGTATTTTAAAAAGATGCTTCTTTTTATGATGTTTATGCATTAACATAATTAAATAATTAATGCAAATTTCAATAGTAGGAGGTGAAAAAATGGACTACAAGCTAAAGATGAAGGAAATGCTTAGAAAATCAGGTCATAGTGATATTAATGATGAGGTTATTAATAATTTTAATTATAATCTTACTAATGATTCTCTATTTAAGGATTATTTTAGTGAACCTAGAAACCTTGCATTATTTTTTAAAATCTACTTTAATATGGATGTTAATTACGAAAATATAGTTTATTTAAATAATGAAGCTATTGGACATCCTAAAATGAAGAAGACTATTTGCGATTTAAAATTCAAAATTAATGGTGAAGATACCATTTTTGATATTGAGATGCAAAATAGTGGAAATGAAGCTATTCAAAAAAGAATAAGAGCTTATTTTGCTTCATTATCAGTAGAATCTATAAAAAAAGGTAAGGACTATGATACTAATAATGTATTTCTAATTTGGGTATTTAATACCAAGACTCCTCTTTATGTAGATACTAGATATTCAGTTGAGGTTAGAGTATATTCTGATTTTGATAATATATTTGAGAAAAATATATTAAAGGATAAAATAATCTTTT
>JBGVLG010000093.1:0-1541 GCA_045124155.1 Anaeroplasma sp. | reverse complement strand
TGTTGTTGTAAGTCTAATTGTCCATTTAACAATCCAATAGAATCTCTCATAGCATCTATTTTATCAGTACCCCATGCGTAGTCTGATTTTTCTTTTATAAAATCAATTTGAAATTGTAATTCAGTAAATAATTCATCTAATCCTTCAAGTTTTGCCTCAGTTGATAATAATTTCATTTGTCTATTTAATTCTTCGATTTCACTAGTTGTATCTTTAATAGCTTCTTCTGTTTTCCACCATTCGGTAGATAATTTCGTAATTTCAGACGATAGTTCTGCATATTCTTCACTTAATGGATTCAATGTATTTAATTGTCTTCTCATTTGCTCTGCTAATTGATTAAGTAATTGTTGTTGTATTCTATATAAATTATTTTGTTCTTCAAGATACTTAATTTTATCTCGACCATTCATATTTTTTATTTTTGCATCTAATAAATCTATTGAATCAGATGTGCTATCTATTTTAAATTCTAATTGTGCATTTGCTGCTTCTCTGATAGCCTCTTCAACTTCTCTTATTTGATTTTCATATTCCCACCATTTTTCACTTGCTTCAGTTATTTCTTTATTGTTAGTATCAAAATATTCTCCTAGATAATCCTTAGTTTTAGAAAGTGTTTCATTAGCAGTGTCATATGCGTTTTTAGCGTTTTTAATAGCTGTTTCATTTTTCTTACTTGCATCATTAAGGCTATCATATTTTTTCTTTAATGATTCAACATTTTGTTCCATTGCTAATAATTTATCATTATAGTTAGAAATATTACCTAAATTATCAAATGCGAACCCTTGTTGGCTTAACCAATAAACAAGTTCATTATTTTGTGCCCTTTCATTTTTAGCTATCTGTTCTTGTATCTTTTGTTGTTCTCTTAATAAAGGTATTTGTTGTTGTAATAAGTTTATCTTCTCTTGTCCAAATACTGCCTCAGATTTTTCATTTAAGAAATCTATTTGTTTACCTAATCTTTTTAATGCTTCTTCTAAGTTCTTAATATGAGATATGTCAAAGTCTAATGAAGGTAATATTTTATTTTTATCTAATGTACCACCAAAAGCATTATTTGCACTCATTGAAACGGGTACATTAATAGGTGATACATCACTAGTTGTAACAGTTGACATATCGTCTGTTGCACTAAAAGATACGGGAATATTAGCTAATGGAGTATTAGTTAACATAGGTGTTATCGGTTTAATTGGAGAATAATTTATAGGAACATTTTTAAATGTAGGATTAACATCAATCGGCACATCTACTGAACTGAATATACCTTTAATTCCATTTATGATAGAACTTCCTACTTTTACAACTTTTGCTGTTAATGTAACAGTTTTGGATACTATACTGCCCCATAGACCTTTTAAGGAAGATACAGCACCACTACCTGATACTTTTGCTGTTAACGTTTCTGTTTTAGTTTTTATACTATTCCATAAACCTTTTAAGGAAGATACAAGTCCACTACCCATTACTTTAGCTGTTAATGTTTCTGCTTTAGATACTATACTATTCCATAAACCTTTTAAAGAACTAAC
>JBGVLG010000092.1:0-1911 GCA_045124155.1 Anaeroplasma sp. | reverse complement strand
ATCTAAACAATTAACACATACTCCTGCATATCTTTTCATTATATATTCTCTTTTATGTTTCCATTCTTTAGTGTTATAAAAGTCATTGTATTTATCTCTACGTTCTCCCTTTGCTTCTACTTGATGTTTTTCACAATATCCATTCTTTTCTCTAGTAAGTTCATGGCATCCTGCTTCCCTACATTCTTGTACTGCTCTTAGCATATCTATTTGTTAACTCCATTAATTTTATTTTCTCTATCTACGATTACTGGCTTCCATTCCTCCATGTAATCAACTTCCTTTCTTGTAGACATTACCACTATTTAACTCATAGCTGAGAGATACAGGTATATTCCAACCTGAGAATCACCTCCTTTCTATAAAATAATATTTGGGTTACTGATTAATAACACTTGAACTATTCTCATGGTGATCCTCCTTTATTACAAGCTTAGTTAAATATTTCTAAGCTAAATTTATTTAAATGGTATTTGTTTCATTACTGTTCTCAAATCCTCATACTTGCCTTCTTCTCTTATATGCGCTGATTGGCAATAAGGACATTTTATTTTCTTTGCTCTCTTTATGTCGTCTTCCATCAATATAAAATCACTTCTACATGTTTTGCATAAATAAGACCTGTACATTTTAACACTTGTTCACCTTCTTCCATATTAAAAAAGACACCACCTTGGAATTGGTGATGCCTTATATATTAGGAGATTGAAATATAGAGAATTAACTTCTTTTGTTTCTATATTATTATTATACACTATTATATTATAATTTAATAGGCTTTAAATAGGACTTTGATTATCCTAAATAATATCCTTGTTGTTTTATTTTATCCCATTCAGTTTTATCATATATTCTTGTCTCTTTCTCTTTTGCTCCATAGCAATTATAAATTGCTTCAACTTTAATTTTGTTGTCTTTTAATTCTTCCTCACTTATTATTTTATCTATATACACTTCTAATAAATTCATATTATAACTCCTTTCATTGCTTATCACCTTTATAATATTTCTGTACTACTCTTCTAACGTATCTTGGAGTAAGGTATAGTTCATCTGATATTTCTTTTGTAGTATATCCTAAGCTTTTCATCAATATAACTCTATCTGTATTCTTTGGTATTAGTTTTATATCTTCTTTTATCTTTAAGTTCTTTTTAAGGGTATCTAGTATCTTTTCATCTATTTCTATAATTGTTTTTAATCTTTCTCTTTCCGTTACGTATCTAAATAAATCCATCTCTTTGTTTCCACCTCTGATACAATCATAATCTTGCCATGATGTACCAGTCGGATAGCCTTTAGGCCCACTAAATTTATAAAACATTTCGTCTAATTCTACAATCGCTTTTCTATTGCTTTTTATACGTTCTTCTAATTCATTTATTTTATTTTTTAAGCTTCCCATATACCCTTTCCTTCCCTAATAGTAATGAATTGCGAAATTAATTATATAAATTAATTCCCTCAATATCTGCTCTTTCCTCTAAATAAGTAGCATATAATCCCATAGATTTTAATTGTCCTGATAATAAATCATAACTACAAGAAGGTGTAAAGTTCAAAGTTCCTTCTTTGTATTTTATAAGCATTTTACTTAATCCACTCATTCTAATTTTTAATTGAAAATATTCTGCTCTAAATCTTTCCTTATAATCTGAACTTCCCATCATTTCAACAGTATCTTTTAATTCCATTCTATTACCTCGCTCTTTCTTTATTTTTAATTCGCAATAATTTCAAATTGTTCACTGCATCAAAATGCATTCACCATTTAAGCCAACATTAATACTTTATTTGCATCATAGATATAATAGTCTTTATTAGCTATGACTTTCCCATATTCTTTTTCGCCTTCAAAATTATCAACAATTTCTTTTTCTTCCTCAGACATTTGATTGTAAGATTTTTTAC
>JBGVLG010000091.1:0-4599 GCA_045124155.1 Anaeroplasma sp. | reverse complement strand
GAAATTTAAAGATGAAGACGTTCAATTAATCTATTATATAGACACATTTGTTGGAATAGATTATTTTGATAAATTTTATGATATTTTTATAAAATAAATTAAAAAATACTTGACACAATAACAAATATATGATAATATTATATTAGAGGGTAGAAATGCTCTCTAATATAAAGGAGGGATAGAATGGTAAAAGTGGTAAGTGTAGACGTAAATAAGAAAACAGTTAAAATTTATGACTCTTTATCAGAAGCTGAAAGATATGGCTATAACAGATATAAAATTAAAGAATGTTGCAGAGGAGTAACAAAAAGATATAAATTTTGCAGATGGTATTATTATGAAGACTATATGAATATGGTGGGTGATAATAATGAATTATTATAATTATCATAAACATGACCACAAAGGAAATATAAAATCATTAGATGTAATAGTTAAATTAGAAGAATATTGCAAAAGAGCAGTAGAATTAGGTCATAATGCTATATTTACTACTAATCATGGGATGCAAGGTGATATATTTGAAGCTACAACATTGGCAAAACAATATGGATTAAAATTAATAGTTGGAGCAGAATGTTATTATGTAAAAGATAGACATGAAAAAGATAGGAGCAACAATCATATTATAATAATAGCCTTAAATGATAATGGAGTAAGACAGTTAAATAAAATACTAAGCATAGCTAATGAAGATGGATATTATTATAAACCAAGAATAGATTATGAACTTTTAATGGGATTAAATCCAAAAGATGTAGTTATAACAACTGCCTGTGTAGTAGGAATATTACCACAAAAAGATTTAGTTTTGGAATTAAATGATAAATTTAAAGGTCATTTCTTTTTAGAAGTCCAAGACCATGACGCAGATATACAAAAGAAATTTAATAAACTAGCTTTAGAATATAGAATATTATATGATATACCTTTAATTCATGCAAATGATAGTCACTATATATATCCAGAAGATAAAGAGTATAGGGATTTATTTTTAAAAGGCAAAGAAATGTTCTATCCAGACGAAGGAGAATTTATATTAGATTATCCAGACGCTAAAACAATAGTAGATAGATATATTAAACAAGGAATATTAAATAAAGAGGAAATAATAGAAGCTCTTGAAAATACTTTAATTTTTGATAAAGCAGAAGAATTAACTATAATAAATGATGATATAAAGTTACCATCTATATCTAAGAATCCAAATTATGATTTAAAGAAAGCAATTTTTGAAGCATGGCAAATAGAAAAGCAAAATATTCCAGCAGAAAGAATATCAGAATATGAAGAAGCCATAAGATATGAAGTTGATATAATTGAGAAATGCCATATGGAAGATTATTTCCTATTAGATTATGAAATAGTTAAATTAGGGAAAAGCAAGTATAATGGCATGATGACTAAAACAGGTAGAGGGTCAGCACCTAGTTTTTATATAAATAAATTATTAGGGTTAACTGATATAGATAGGTTAGATTCTCCAATAACATTATTCCCTACGAGGTTTATGTCTGCTGAAAGAATATTGTTGGCACGTAGTCTTCCCGACATTGATTTGAATTGCTGTGATAATAAACCATTTATAAAGGCAACCGAAGATTTATTAGGAAAGGAAAACTGTGCATGGATGATTTCCTATAAACCGCTACAAGAATCTAATGCCTTTAGATTATGGTGTAAAGCTAAGGAATTGAATTTTGAAGAATATAATGAAATAGGTAAGAATTTAGACCAATATAGAAACGATGAATATTGGGGGAAAATAATTAAAGATAGTAGTAGATTTGTTGGTGTAGTAGAAAGCATATCGCCCTCCCCTTGTAGTATGTTGGTATATGATAAGGATGTTTCAGAAGAAGTAGGATTAGTAAGAACTGAAGATGGAATGTGTTGTTTATTAGATGGTTATAATTGTGATAAATTTAAATATCTAAAGAATGATTTATTAACAGTTACAGTTTGGAGTACTATTAGAAGTGTGTATGAATTATTAGATAAGGATGTTCCATCAATAAGAGAATTTAATGAATTATTAGATTATAAAACTTTTGATATTTATAAAAATGGATTAACTTGTACTATTAATCAATGTGATAGCGATTGGGCTTCTCCTTTAGTTAAAAAATATGCTCCTAGTAATTTAGCTGAAATGTCTGCGTTTGTAGCAGGAATAAGACCAGGATTTGCTTCTTTATTAGATAATTTTTTAGAAAGAAAGCCATATACTACTCATGTTAAAGAATTGGATGATTTATTGGAAGATAGTTACCATTATCTTATGTATCAAGAATCTATAATGAAATACTTAATTTGGTTAGGGATAGAAGAAAAAGAAACTTATGATATTATAAAAAAAATTAGCAAAAAGAAATTTAAAGAAAAGGAATTAGAAGAATTAAAAGCCAAATTATTAAAAGGATGGATGAAGGTAGTAGGGGAAGAAGAAGGATTTAATGAAACTTGGAAAGTAGTAGAAGATGCTTCTAGATATTCTTTTAATGCTTCCCATTCATTATCCTATGCCTATGATAGCCTATATGGTGCTTATTTAAAATCTCATTATCCACTTCAATATTATACTGTATCTTTGAATACATTTAATGATGATGAAAGGAGAACTAGGATATTAACAAAAGAGTTATCTTATTTTGGTATCAAGGTAAAAAGACCTAAATTTAGATATTCTAAAGCAGACTATATGATGGATAAAGAAACCAATAGTATTTATAAAGGTATTAGCAGTTATAAATATCTAAATGAAAAAGTTGGTGAAGAACTTTATTATTTAAGAAATAATGAATATCCAACATTCATGGATTTATTAATGGATTTACAAACCACTTCTATTAATAGCAGACAATTAGATATCTTAATAAGATTAGATTTCTTTGAAGAATTTGGTGGCAGTAAGAAGCTATTAGGAGAAGTTAAAATATTTGAAGCATTATATGGCAAAAAGGTATTAAATAGAGAGAAATTACCATTAGGATTAACTTTTGATGAAATAAGACCTTTCGCTAACAAGATTACAGAAAAACAAATAAGAGAAATAGATATACTAAGTTTAATGAATTATTGTGAAATGAAATTAAGTAATGAAGATTTACCATTAAAAGATAAGTTTAAAGCAATGCTAGAGTATCAAGGATTTATTTCTTATAAAGATGACTCTTGGAATGAGGATGTATATACAGTATTAAAGATTAAAACTAACTCATATGGAACACCATTCGTAACTTTATATAATCTAAATAAAGGCGAAATGTTAGAAGTCAAAGTATATAAGAAGACCTTATCACGCAATCCATTGGATGAATATGATGTCATATATGTGGCTTCTATCCCAGATAGAAATAAGAAGAGGATGGATAAGGCTACTGGCGAATGGATTACCTTATCAGAAACAGAAAAGATATTAGAAACTTATAGGAGGGTAATATAATGAAGTTTACAGAGAATCATGTTTATGACTATGGTTTAATAACTTGTGATTATAAAAGACCTTGTATGATGTGTGGAGAAGAAACAGAATATATAGAATGGTTTTGTCAAGGTCGCTTATGCTCCACAGAATGTTATGAGGAGTTCTATCAACAAGTAACGGATAACGAAGATTGTGAGGAATAACTAATGAACGACACAAACATTAAAAAGATATTTACTGATTATACTTATATTCTAGTTGATAAAAGAGAAAAGAAGTTGCATATTAAAGAAACTTATGATAAATTAAATATACACAATGAATTTAGGAACTTGGATTATGGTGACTATGGTATAGTCATCAAACCCAATCCTATTATGAAGAATACAGAAGAAATGGTGTTTAGTATATCGGTAGAAAGAAAAGCTTCTTTAGATGAACTAGCTGGTAATTTAACAAAGGGTAAGGCTCGATTTTTTAGAGAGATGGAACGCTGTAAAAAGGATGGAGGATTTATGGTAATTATGATAGAAGACGCTACTTATATGGATATAATTCAGCATAATTATAATAGTGAATTAACACCTAAGTCATTCTTGGCATTACTTCATACTATATATATTAGATATAATATACCATTCTTTTTCGTAGAAAAAGAAGTTAGTAGTCTATACGTATACAATATACTAAAGTATTACGTAAGAGAATATTTAAAAGAATTATAAAATAAATTAAAAAAGTATTGACAACTATACCTATATGTGATATCATATAGGTATAGAAAGGAGATGAATTACATGGCTAATTTAAGAATGAGAGTTGGAAGTGTAACGGCTTGGTCTGATAATAGAATAATACACTCAGATATTAAAATAACTAAAGTAAATCAATTCTATTGTCAAAGGTGCAAAAGAAGTCATAATTCTTTAATCGTATATGAAGGTGACACTTATTGCAGTGAGTGTGTGCCAATAAGTAAAGAAGAATATGATAAATTGCCAGTATATTCTCAAGATGGAAGGAGATTGAAATAATGAAAGTAGATAGTAAAGTATTATTATGTAAAGATACGTTAAAATGTGAAACTATAGATGATTTTTATGCTTGTTCTTGTTATGATGTTAAATGCGATGAGTGTCCACTATCTGAACTTTGTAATTCAGAATCTTTAG
>JBGVLG010000090.1:0-2722 GCA_045124155.1 Anaeroplasma sp. | reverse complement strand
ATTGTGAGGTATCGGAGGAACAAAAGAAAAAATTTTATGATCTGCATTCAAAAGAAGTTCAAATTATGAAAGAACGTGAAAAACAAAAAGACGAACGAAAAGCATTTACAACTCAAGTAAGAATGGAGGCAAGATGGGAACACTTATTAGAAACAATAGCTAATGGATTAGAAGAATTTGATACAAGTAAATTTTTAAATGACTATAATATAAAATATGATAGTGATGAAGACAATGAAGCTGTATTAATGATTTCAGATACACATATAGGAATGACAATTGATAATAAATTGAATAGATATAATAAAGAAATTTGTATCGAACGGTTCAATAATTTAGCAAAACAAACATTAATTAATTGCAAAAGAAATGACGTTAAAAGATTGAATGTTGTATTAGGAGGAGATTTGATCGAGGGAATAATTAATACAAGCGGACGTATCCAACAAAATGAAAATGTAGTAGAACAAGTATTTACTGCAAGTGAATTATTAACAGAATTGCTGATTAAACTTAGTTTATCAGTTCCACAAATTAGAGTATGGAATGTAAATGGTAATCATGCGAGAATGAATAAGGATGTTAAAGAATCAATTAATGGAGAATCGTTTGAATCAATGGTGTACGAGTACATTAAATTAAGAGTTGATAATATTAGATATAAAGAAAAAATTGGATGGAATATTAAATTTAATGATAATGATTATCCTGATTTAGCGATTATTGAAATTGAAAATTGTAATAAAATTGTCGCAGCTTCACACGGAACAAAAGATAGAAATGTTAAAAATAATGTAAGTCGCATTAATCAATTTTTAGATATTGATGTTGATTATTATTTAATCGGACATTTACATAATTCTCATCATCAATATAATTGTTATGTAAATGGTTGCTTATCAGGAAGTAATGAATATGCTCAGAATTTGAGATATAATAATGAACCGATTCAAATTATGTTAGTATTTTTTGAAAACAGCTCTACCTCGCTGTGCGAAATGAATTTAAAATAGGAGATGATAATATTGGTAAATGAATTAATTGGTGTATTAATTGTTTCTTTGTTGGTTCAGCAAGTTGTTGATGTTGTAAAAAAAGCTATTAAATTTAATAAAGGTTATGCATACTTAGACAAGAAAGTTAATTTAAAAGTTGTATTATCTATTATTGTATCAGTTTCAGTTTGCGTTTCTTCTAATATTTGTATTTTTTCATTATTAGGAGTAAGTGTTCTACCATTACTCGATAGTATATTAACTGGATTTATTGTTGCAGGAGGAAGTTCTGGTATTCAAAATCTAATTAAAAAAATTAATAATGCTAAAGGCGAAAAATAATTTTTCGTCTTTTTTATTTATTTTGGGCATTAATAGTAATATAATATTTAATATTGCATATAATTTAATATAAAGATAAACAAAGGAGATTGATAATTATGAATTGGTTAGAAAGCAAAGAAAGTTTAGTTAATCAGTTATTAAAATTAAAAGAATTGTTAAAATTAGAACCAGATGAAGCATTATTATGGCATGAGGTTGTAGAAAAAATTGGATATGACGCAGAGGAAAATTATATATTAGCAAAAGCATTATATTTATTATCTGATGAGATAACATTATATGATTATCAAGAAATTGATAGTTTGATTGAAACAGTAAAAAATATTAATTGTTAATATAAGTTATTAAAAAATGAGAATATATTCTCATTTTTTTTGACAAAATTCGTCATTATTCATATAATATAATTGTAAATAATATTAAGGAGTGATGATTATGTCTAGAAGAAAAATTAGAATATCGGAGTTGTATTGTATTTTCTACGAGAAAGATATTGATATAGTTGATAAATTAGAAGAGGTTGTTGAAAGAACTGGATGTAAAAAACGTGAAGTAGTTATTAAAGCACTTAAACAATATTTTGAATTAGATACAAAAGATTAATTTCTTTTGTATTTTTTTATTTTATAGAATACAATTAATGTTGTTATTTATATTCTTAATAAAGGAGTTGATAAAATGGAAGATAAATGTAAACTTATACGTGAAAAGATTTTAGATGATGTTAAAAAAGAAATTGAAGAATTAGGAGCAACGCCAACATTAGTAGTTATTAATTGCTCAGATGATGAAGCTAGTAAGATTTATATTAGAAATAAATTGAATAGTTGCAATAGTGTAGGAATCAAAACGGAATTTATTAAATTAGAACCACAAGAAACAGACTTAAATAAATTGATTAGTGTTATTTTGGATTGTAATACAAAATATAATGGTGTAATGCTTCAATTACCACTTGACGAAAAATTTAAAGGAAAAGAAAATATGTTATTAAATTTAATTGATAGTAACTGTGATATAGACGGATTATGTGATAAACAAAAACTTAAATTAATTAATAATGAAAAAGACACTTTAATTCCAGCTACTGCATTAGCAGTATTCAAAATTATGGAACATGAATTAGGAACAACAGATTTTAGCGGTAAAAAAGTGTGTATTATTTCGCGTTCAAATTTGATTGGTAGACCGTTAATGAATTTATTATTAAATAATAATGCTACCCCTACTATTTGTCATTCTAAGACAAGCAAAGATATTAATAATTATTTGTTTAATTATGGATTTGATTTTGTTATTACTGGAATTGGAAAACATATTATTAATGAAAATTTTTTAGCATTTACAACAATAATTGATTGTGGTATTTCAAGAGACGAAAA
>JBGVLG010000089.1:0-16364 GCA_045124155.1 Anaeroplasma sp. | reverse complement strand
TAAGCTCATAATTATTATTTTTGCAAATATTAGTAATAATATCTATAAAGTCATCCTTTACTTCATTAACAAGTATTTTATGTCTATATTTAACACACCAAACGATATGATAATATAAGTCATAAACATAGCCTCTACCATATTTCATGTGACCACATCCTTTAATAATATTGTACCATGAAATATGACATTTGCATAGAAAAAAATGAAATTTATATACGTAGTATATAATTTTAGAAAAATAATTTGACATATGCATATTATAAATATAATTTTATGTTTTTTGATAAAAATAAAAAAGAGCCTTACTCGCGAACAAACGAGTGTGCGGCTCAGATTCATCAATTCCTTCTTACCAACTAGTTTCTTCTTCAAATTTTTTGTTATTTTGGGAATAACATCCAACATTAATTGATTAAGTTCTTTTGAATCCATTTTATTTTTCTCCTACAGTTTTCTTGAACATCTCATATTATTCCTATTTAATATAAACCATTTAAGATATCTTCATTATTTCAATAGGATAATCATACTTAGATATTTCTACTAAAGAATCATCACAATAATTACCACTTGAATCATTTAATACCTTAATTATATGAAAAACAAATCCATAATAATAGTCATCATCCCCAGTAAATGGATTAATATCTGATTCTCCTTCACCATCATATTTAACAATGAATACATCACCAGATTTCATAGTGAATTTATATGAAATATCATTATGATAAACGTCATCATTAATAAATCTTTTAAATAATTCTTTTTCTTCTGTCGTCATATATTTTGCTCTCCCTAATTTTATAAATTATTTGAATTACAATTATGTCTTTATTCATTTAAGGGTATGATTTTTAAGTGGTGATTAATTATTATATTTGTGAATTGATGTAATCACTAAATGTTAAATAACCTAGCTTCCGACGCTTAGAAATCATATTAGCCCATATGACATTACCTTGTTCCTCATTTATTAAACCTTTACTAAGAGCCATCATCATAATATCGCCTGTTGTATAATGTATTAGCCCAAATTCCTCAATATAATAAGAAATATCTTTTAAATTATTACTTGCAACTATACCATTTCTTTCTTTAGCCAAAGAAATAGATGCAGCTTCACCTTTACCTATAATCTTTTTCCCAGGATCTGGCCTTGTTGTTAGTTTTTTATATAATTTATATTCTTTTGAATTAATATCAATTGTTTCAATAACAGCTTGTCCATTTTTTATCATTAAATCAACTTGATTCTTCAAATGTTTTATTTGATTAACTTTCGGATTAGATAACTCATCATAAACTTCCTTTGGTATTACAATTCTTCCAGGAAAAAGCTTTCCCAAAATACTTTCATTATCAACCCACAGAAACGCTGAGATACAATCGGTATCAAAAAATAATGGTTCAGTCAATAACGTCACCACCTTCTTCTAGTCCGTAAACCAAATCTGATCTAAAGGCATCTAATAATAGCTCTTCATATTTACCATTTGATATCAATTCTTTATCTAACATTTGCTTTGCTAAATTTAGATATTTACCATATGTACAATATTGCTTATCTTCACTTGTGGGTTTATATAGATCTGAATTAAAGCCTAGAAGTTCTGCTTCTCTTCTAACTTTTATGTTCATATATAGTTCAAATTCTCTTTTAGTAATAAATCTACAATTAAGGAGCTGATATAACGCTGTCTGATGACTAACCTTGAAGTATTGCTCGATTCTAATAACGTCTTCTAATGTCAATTTACTACTTATATCATTTTTTAAACTTACTATTTTTTCGTATAATGCTGTTCTAGGCATTAATAAGTAAGAAGCGAATATATCAGCTTTTCTTTCGTTTTCTTCGCCTGTACCAATTTTCTTTGAACAAATATTTACCATATTTTCATCAAAATAATAATGATATAGTTCATGTGCTAAGGAAAATCTTTGTCTACCTAAAGTCATCAATGAGTTTATTGCTATAGTGCAATTACCATCTTTGTTCTTAATACAAATTCCACTGATATTACTGCCCATTGGATAGTATACTAATGTTAAATTATCCATATTTTGAACTAAAGATAAAATATCAATAGGCGAATTACAATCTTCGCCCATTTTCTTTCTAATAATCTCAGCCTTTGTCATTAAATCAGTTAAATCCATAATTATTCCCCTTTTAGTCTTTCAGTCATAAATGAAACATTCATTGCAATTTTATTAATAGCATAAATAGTTTCCAAATCATCATGAGATAATTCATTTGCCCTAAATGCTATAGAGTATGATGATTTTTTTGGATTTTCGTTTTCCATTTCATCAATAGTAACCCCAAAAAGACAAGCAAGTTTTTCAAGCATATCAATAGATAATGATCTTTCTCCATTTTCAATTTTTGAAATCAAACTTTGATCAACATTAAGGAAATTTGCAAGGTTTGATTGATTTAATTTCATTTCTTCTCTTAATTTTTTTATATTGACTCCAACTATATTTGCCATAATAGTGCCTCCATTTCAATATTATTATATTATAATTTTGTCATATTTTCAACTTAATTTATATTGATTTTTATGACAAATAATTTTCTAATACTCTTTTAAAGTATCAAGAAATATTCATAATTAATTGGATATTCTGCTCTATTTTGAAATATTAAAATAAATATTTAAATAAAAGGGAATAACCTAAAATTTGAATAAGTTTAATTCAAATTATATGAGGCTATTCCCTAATTTAATTAATTATTTGAATTCCAATTACGTCTTGCTTCGTTTAAGGATATAGTGTTGGCTCCACCATCACTATCAGAATATTCTCCATATGAATCATTCTCCCAATTACATATTGGACAAATGTCAAAATCATCAATATCGGCAAATACATATTTACCACAAACAGGACATGTATGTTTTTGTGGTTTTGGAGCGATTGATGCTAAATAATTATAATTTTTATTTTTCTTTCAAAAGTCATTAAATTCACCTCTATACGCACTTATATTATTTGTCAAAACACCATTATGCGCAAGTTTGAAATAAAAAAATATTTAATTTATAAATATATAAAGCAATATCATTATTGAAATAAAAGATAATCCTAAATGTTTTGACTTAAATCAAGTCAAATTAAAATAGCTTACTCCCTTTTTATTATGACTCATTATATTATTTTCCTTATGTAATTTAGCAGTCAACAAATTTTCATAAATCTTACCAATATCTATTCTTTCGTTCCATTTCCTCATCGTATTCATCAATAAGTTTTTCTATTAATTCTTGACGTGCTGCTTTCGCAGTTAATGAATTAACATATTTAATAATTTCTTTAATCTTATATTCTCTTTCTCTAGTTAAAGCTTCTTTGTATTCACGATTTATTCTTTCAACATCATCATTAAATTCTTTAACTTTATTTGGATTTATAGCAAAATATGTAGCTATCATATGCTTACATACAACTCTTCTACCATTAGCAAATGCACAATTGCAACTTGAACTTCTAGGTCGTGTTATGTTAATAAAAACATCATATGTTTCTCCATTACTTCCTTTAACCTTAGATTTATATTCATTATCGTTTATTTTTTCATATCCAATTACTTTTTTTTCATTGTAACAATCCAATCCACGAAATTGTGAATTACAACTTGCAAGATTTATAAATTTCATTAAAAAATCACCTTCTTTAATAATTCAATTAATGGCTTATCAGCTTCTGCAAAATTCATATTCTTCATTTCTTCTACTGTTACCCATTTTGAATCTGTATGCTCAGATAATGTTAAATCACCACTAATAAGCTTACATTTATATGCATATAAAGTAATAGAAAAATCCTCATATGGTTCTAAATTATGATATTCATATGATGAAGAGCCTATATAGTTTATAGGGGTAATAATTGAATTTAGTTCTTCTTTTATTTCTCTTACTATAGTTTCTTCATGAGTTTCATCTTTTTCTACTTTACCACCAGGAAATTCCCATTTGCCTTCTAAAGCTCTTCCTGGGCCTCTTTTAGTACAAAATATTTTATTTTCATCGTTATATATAATTGCACCTACTACTTCATAATGCTTCAAATTAATCACCTTCTGGTATTTCAAAATCGAAATAATACTCTTTTGATACTTCTTTATCTAAAATAATATCAAATAATAATGTAGCTGCATTTGATTTAGAACCATCTTTATTTAATACTTCTACAAATGATTCTCTTCCATTTTCAAATCTTCCTGTACCAAAATAAGTAAATGGTAATGTTATTCCATCTTCATCATCCATTTTTCTTATAAATAAATGTATTATTTTAGTATTAATTAATTTCTCACCTACAGGATTATCCCATGTTGTATCATTTTCAGATTCCCACTGGAAAACCTTAGATGATAGGAATTTATCTTTATAATTGGTTCTTTCTTGTTTAGACTTATCTTTTTTTAAACCAACAAAGATATAAGTTGTACCATCTTCATCAAATTTAGTACCTTTCATAAACATTAAGCCTTTTTGGCATAATACTCTCATTATTTGTTCTTTATAATAATTACCATATAATCTAAATAAACCTTCATATTCACCAAATTCTATTTCATATCTAGTCAATCCATAATTTAATGTATCTAATAGATAATCTTTAAATTCATTATTTAATTTATCAATATTTAATTTATTATCTTCTGTTATTAAATTATCTTTTTTAAGTAAGAATAAAGCATTATTTAATGTTTTAATATCAATCTTAGAATTGAAATCAACAATTCTATTTAAATCTAAATCATTATTATTTAATAAATCATTAATAATTAAATATTCATCTACTCTTACAAGAGGTAATAATTCTTCTAAATCTTCAATAAATGCTATTTGTTTATTTGTAAAAATAGGTAATGTATCTTCACCTATTTTACGTAAAAAATTATAATAACATTTATTCTTTTTACCATCTATCTTAGATTTAATTAATCTCATTAAATCTGGTGCACAATCACTATTTATAAAATCCATATGAGTTGGATACGTTTCTAAATGTAAATACTTTTTGAAATTATAATAATCTTTTGTTAAGAAATCCTTAGTGTTGAAATTCTCATTTTTAATATAATTAATAATTTCTTCTTTTGATAAGGAATCTATATTAATAATTACACCTGGTATATTTAATGAATTGAAATCTGTTCTTACTAAATCCATTAAATATGGTTTTTCAATAATAGTAGATTGCCCTAATGTACCTAAGGCCATTGCTATTTGAATTGATCTATCATAATTATTACCAATAAAGTCTAAAACTGTAACATATTCTTTTCCTTCACATTTACGAAGACCTCTACCTAATTGCTGTAAGAATATTGTTTGAGATTCAGTAGGTCTTAAAAATAAAACCATATTAACCTCTGGAATATCTACTCCTTCATTTAATATATCTACAGCACATATAATTTCAAGTTCATTATGATCATCCTGTAAATCATTAAATGCTTTTATACGTACTCCTAAATCATTTTTACCTGTTAATGATATAGCATTATAGCCCATTTCATTAAAGCCTTCAGCCATTAAGCTTGCATGAGCTATGGTAGTACAGAAAGCTATAGCTTTTAATTTGCCATTTGGCTTATGGTTCTCTATTTCATTACAAATAAACTCTACATTTACACTCTTAGCTATTTCTCTTGAAATTTTAGAATTATCCTTTGATTTATAATCTACAAGCTTATCCCTAATTCCATAGTAGTGAAATGGTACAACCAAATCATTAATAATTGCATCTTTCAATCTTAATTCATAAGGGACATTCCTATCGAATAATGCAAATACATCCTCATTATCCATACGTTCTGGAGTCGCAGTTATACCAAGTAAGAATCCTGGATGGAAATATTCAATGATATGCTTGTAGCTAGATGCAGCACTGTGATGTGCTTCATCTATACATATATAATCGAATTCTTTGGGATCAAACATAGATAAATGCTGTGACATCATAATATTAGATGCAAAAATAAAATCACAATCAACTTCTTTTTTATCTCCAACAAATAATCCATAGGTTTTATCAGAACCAAATATTCTCATAAATGTTTCTTTAGCATCATTTAAAATCTTATCCCTATGGCAAATAAATAAAACTCTCCTGGCATCGTAATTTCTAGCATCAAAGGCCACTAGGAAAGTTTTACCAGAGCCGGTCGCACTAACAATAAGTGCCTTATTGATACCCATATCTCTATATCTTCTTAATTCCTTTAATGCTTTTCTTTGCATATAATTAGGCTTAATAGTATTATTAATATCTTCTATATAATCCATATCCCATTTTTCTATGGCATATTCTAATCTTATTTTATAAGCATTAATTAATTCTTTATTTAATAATAAAGTTTTATCCCATAAATAATCAAATTCTTTTATACTTCCATTATAAGATTCAAATTCATTTTTTGAACATAATGATACATTCCATTCAATATTTTTTAAAAGTGCAAATCTAGTAATATTTGTAGAACCCACTACAAATTCTACCTCATCATCATATTCAAATACATATCCTTTTGAATGAAACCCATTATCACCAAATGATTCAAAATCTAAATGGCATGAAAAATTAGGATATTTTTGCATCCAATTATAAAATGTTTCTAAAGAAGCTATATCAGTAAAGTTTTGATATGTTGATGTAATTATTTTACCTTTTACTCCTCTTTTTAAAGCATCTTCTAATTCATGCTCTAAAAGTATTAATCCAGCTTTTTTAATAAAGCTTACTGAGAAATAAAAAGCATTACATTTATTGATAGAATCTTTAATTTTATCAAGAAACTTAATATCTGAATAATTAGTTAAAAATATATCCTTCATTCTCTAAAACTCCTTATTAGCTACAGTATACCAGATTTTGGCATTTAATTACAGAATAAATAAACGAGTGTGCGGCTCAGATTCATCAAAAATCTCAATAATTTCTTTGGTAACATTTGAAAAATCAATTAAAATATATGATTTATAGTTTTCTTTTGCAAAATTTTCTACAATAGTACTTTTTCCAACATGTCTTGCTCCTTGAAGTAAAATAGCATATTTACTACTATATTTTTCTTTCCAATTTCTTAATTTTTCCTTTGCCTTTCTTTTAAACATTATAATCACCATTTTCTTATCTCTATATTAATTGTATTAAAAAAAAATACATTTTTTCAATATTAAAAAAGTTAAAACGTGCATATTTTGCAATACTTTTTATTTAAATTTTGACAATTTTCGCAATACTTTAATTATTAATTAGCTATGCCAATGAGTTGTAGGCAAAAAAAATTCAGTCGCACTAACAATAAGGGCCTTATTTACATACATATCTCGATATCTTCTTAATTCCTTTAATGCTTTTCTTTGTATATAATTAGGCTTAATATTATTATTAATATCTTCTATATAAATCCATATCCCATTTTTCTGCATTTGTCAGTACGAAATTTAGCAATAACCTTAAAAGAAAACTAAGCCACCTCTTTTTAACTCACGACTTACTCACGATATAATCAATAGATATTAACAATAAAACATTGTCATAAAAATAGATCTTTTTTTCCTAAAAAAATAATAGCAAATATAAAAAAAACGGGACTATTTCCCGCCGTTGGTGGACCTAGGCAAAATGCCAGCCCTACTTAAATACATTATTATTTTATCATTTTGTATATCTTTTACAACAAAATTTAAAATTTACTAAATAAAAATCAATACTTTGCATATTATACTTATTTATTTCAACATTAGTCCCATTTGCCATACACTTCATTTTCACTTTCAAATAGATACAATTATTAATTAAATATAAAAATAAACTAATCTAATAAAAAAGCCATATACAATGGTATAGTATATATATTCTTATTCTCGCCAATATTTCCATCTATTAATTTTATTGCTCTATTAACATTATATTTTATTTTGTTAGTTAATACCTCTTTTAATGATTTTGCATTGCCATTATTTGCTTTAACCTCTATTAGAGTTAATTCATTTTTAAAGTTAGTAACAAAATCAATTTCTAAACCACTATTTTTACTAAAATAATATAATTTTTTCCCTAACTTAATTAATGCATCAGCAATAATATTTTCAAATATAGCTCCTTTATATATTTTCAAATCCCCATTTAAAATGTTATTTGTTGTACCTTTTTCTAGCATTGCGACAAATAAGCCTGTATCCGCAACATACAACTTAAAAATATCCTCATCCTTATTTCCCTCTAATGGCAATTCTAAAACATTCATATTATAACAAATCTTGACAAGCCCAAATTCTTCTAGCCAAGTAATTGCATTTCGATATTCTCTTCCTTTTGCATTTTTATTAATGACACTATATTGGAATTTCTTGTTCTCTTTGGCTAATTGGTTAGGTATAGAATTATATACCTCCATAATTCTTACTAATTCCTTTTGATTAATTTTTTGATTTTCATTTTCATCTAAATGCTTCCCAAAATCATCCTTATATTGTTCTAATATATTATATTGGACATCATATACTTGATTTAAATCATTTGTTTGTAAAAAAGTATTAACTGCATCTGGCATTCCACCAACACACAAATATTCTTTATAATAATTCATCATAGAATCATTAAGAGCATCACTAACATGTTCTTTATTATAAAAGCATTTTTTTATATATTCTATTATATCTTCACTAATGCCTTTAGCTAATAAATATTCCTCAAAATCCATCGGATACATATTAAGTAAATATTCAAATCCTGTTGGAACACCTTTAGATTTTTTCTTATTATATCCTCTTAATCCAATTAATGATCCAGTAGCAATAATGTCAAATCTTCCATCAAGCATAAATGACTTTATAGATGATCTTGCATTAGCACATTCCTGTAATTCATCAAAAATTATTACTGTTTCATTTGGAATAAACTTACTACCCGGTAAGGCAGCAGACAAATCTCTAATCATATTATTTACAATTAAATCTCCATCAAATATTTTCTTTATAGACTTATTATCCATAAAATTTATATAAATAACGCTTTTGTAGTTTGATTCACAATAGTGTTTTACTACTGTTGTTTTTCCAATTTGTCTAAGTCCTTTAATAACAAGTGCTCTTCTTTTTATTTTCAAACTATCTTTCCATTTGTTTATTTCATTTAAAATCTTTCTTTTAAACATAATAGTCACCACCAATTAAATTTTACACTTTTTTTTATGAACTTTCAATTGGTTTTTACACTTTTTTCAAACAACTTATTAATAATATTTACACTTTATTACAGCAAGAGAAAAACAGCTAATTATGCCAATGAGTTGTAGGAAAAAAATTGCATCTTTTGAAATCGTCAAAAAATGCAAATTATCTAGTATTTAAGCCACTTTTTCTAATTGTAACAATAAGTTGTAGGCTCAAAAGAATCAGTCGCACTAACAATAAATGCCTTATTGATACCGATATCTCTATATCTTCTTAATTCCTTTAATTCTTTTTTTTATATATAATTAGGCTTAATATTATTATTAATACTTCCTAATCTATTTTATAGAAACCAATAAGGTGAATAATATATTATTTAAAATATTTAAATTACTTTTTTATTACTGCATTTAACCACTTTTCATTTCTATCTGGTCTAACATCTTCTGTAATGCATATTTCTAATATTTTAAACTTGGTTTTTAAAATATATTTTCTAAATGATTCTTCATTTAAATCAATGAAGAATCTACCATTACGTTCTCCCTCATATTCTCCATATTTAAATGAACAATACATTACACCATTTTCTTTTAATGCTTTATAACATTTATTTAATACTTCAACTAATTCATTTGATGGAACATGAAGTAATGATGCACAAGCCCAAATACCATCAAACATATCTATATAATCCATATTTTGTACTTTCATACAATAAACATTTTTTAGACCTAAGCTTTTACCATATTCACAAAATTCTTTTAAAGGATCAATAGAATATAATTCATATTTATTTGAAAAATATAATGAATCTCTTCCACTACCAAAACCAATATCTAATATAGTTTTAGCATTATTATCTAAATATTTTTGAAAAAAATTATATTGAAAGGACATATCACAATTAATTGTTTTTTCAATAAATTCATCTTTATTATCTTTATAATAATTGTTCATATTTATAACCTACAATCTCTATAAAATTTATCTAGATAATTTGCTTCTAAAGATATTTTAATTTCTTCTTTAAATTTATTATCTACAATCTCTAATAATCGTTCATTTCTTTCTTTTAGCTTATTAATTACATCTTCAGAAGGAATAGAATTAGATTTACTAGAATTGTATGATTTACTAGTTACTACTAAATTCCAAATATCATCTGAATACATAAAGCTCCATGGAATAACGTGATCTATACTTATATTATCCATAGTTAATTCTTCACCAGTATAAAAATCTATAATTTTTCCATCCTTGAATTCTTTTAATAATTGATTCTTATATTTATTTAAGCTTTCTCTATTTAATTTAGCTTGTGATATTCCATTTACTTTTAATGTGATTTTTGGAGCATAATTAAATTTTTCTAATAATTGAGCCCATTTATAGTTTAATAGCTTAGATAATACTATTGAATATTCTTTTAATTCTAAAGCAGCTGAATAATTTAATTTTAATAAATTATTTTTTTTATCAATTTCATAAATATCAATTGTTTTTCCATCAATATTTTTAAATCTCCAAGCAACATTCTCATGTAATGTTTTAGAAACCTTTTTTACAGTTTTTAGATATAATTTATCATTTAATAGTTTTATTCCCTCATTGAACCATTTAGGAATATTAGAATTTGTAATAGTTTTATATTCATCGATAAGCTTTTGAGTTTCTTGACATACAACAGGTACTTTAGAAGGTGATTGCTTCAAATTAAAGAAAAACATCTGATTCCAATAATATTTAATCATACATTCAGATATATCTTCAAATTTAATAAACACATATTCTCCTTCTTCTTCATAACATTTATCAAAGGAAATACATTCTAAGATAGCTCGTCCCCAGGCTAGCTTATATGTATTATCATTATTCATTTTTTCAATAATATCTAACCAACTATTTATATACCTTGAAATCATATGCCATCATCCCATTTACAAAAATATTTTATTAAATAATATAAAAGATTCTTTAATTTTATCAAGATTCTTAATTTCTAAATAATTATTTAAAAATAAATCCTTTATTTTCTATAATTTCTTATTAGTAAAAGTATACCAAATTTTAACAATCATTTACATAATAAAAGAAAAATAATTAAATTTATTCTTAATAAAGCATAGTATAAATAATAATTTATCATATTCAATTAATAAACTATTAATTTAAGCTTTGCTAAGATTTTTTTAAGATATAAAAAATTAAACTTTTGTAATAAGATTTTTAATATAATAATTTTAAAATATGATAAATATCATAAGAAACTAAGTTTTATATTAATATATAACACAAAAAATGATTATATACCTAACTTAAAAGGATATATAATAAAAGAAAATGTCAAAAATGTTTTAGTTTTATTATTAAATAATTTAATCAAATTTTAATAATTAGATAGAAATTATAATATAAATATTGTATAATTACTTTATTATTTAAATGTAGGGGATGATATTTATGAAAAAAAGAATATTGCTATTATTAAGCTTAGGATTATTAGCCTTAGCTTCTTGTAATAATTTAAATAATAGCTCTACTAATTCTAAAACTAATAACAATATAAATATCACTTCTACAACTGAAATAATATTAGAATCTGTTGAAGATTATAAAAATGCAACATATAAACAATTAGATGAAAGAATTAATCCTATTATGGCTGTAATAAAGGATGAAGATTTAAAAACATTATTTCAAACCTTTTATACAAATGAAATATTATATATTGATGGAATTACAGATATAAATAAAGCTAAAAAGCTATCAGCAAAAATAGATGATGATATGAATGTATTCTTAGTTACAAGAGTTAAACCATTAATTATTACAAAGCTTAATAGCTTTGTTAATCCTATTATTACCGCAATAAGTAATAATGAAATAAAATCTAGCTTACAATCCTTTTATAAAGAGGAAATGACAAAATTAGAAAATTTAACTGATTTAGAAGATTTTATTAATGTATATAATGAAATATATGAAGATACTACTGATTATATCAATAATGTTGTATTATCATCATTAAAAGATGAATATATTGAAGAAATGGATTTATATGTTTCTCAAATAATTGATGGTATTACAGATCCAGAGTTAAAAACAAATATTCAATCTTTATATAATACTGAAAAAGAAAAGATTAAGAATGCAAAAACTATTGAGGATTTAAACTTAGCATTAAATGGAATAAAGGATGATATAGAAGATTATACTTTAGATGAGCTTAAAGAAAAAGCTATTAATGAAATAGAAGCAATAAAAAATAGTGAAATTAATAAAATTACTGATTATACATTAAAAACTGCAATAGAAAAATTTGTTGATGATCAAATAGATAAAATAGAAGCTATTGATAGTTTTGAAGAAATATCTACTACAGTAGATGAAATAATTGAAGATACAAAAGAATTCATTGCATCATTAATAACAAATAATTAATTAAAGAGTAGTCAAAATAATTTGCTGACTACTCCTTTTAATGTTATAATTATTTATAATTCGGGGTGATCTTATGCAATATGCAAAGCTACAAATATGCTGTTTTTTAGTTATAGTATATTTAAATATAATATATATTAAAGCTACATTAAATAGAAAAATACCATGTAATAAATATTATGATTTATTAATGCTAGTATCTCCAATTGCAGTATTCTTTGATGGATTAACAGCTATTACTGTTAATTATTTAGATACTATACCATTAATATGGAATAATATATTTCATTTATTATTCTTCATTTCTATGGTATTAGTTTTATATGCAGCATTTTTATATATAATAGATAAAACTATAGAAATTCCAAAAAAATTAATATATAAAATATTAATATCTTTACCTACTATAATTTCAATTATATTAATATGCATATTTATTCCAAAGCTTGAATATATAATAGGTACTCATACAAATTATTCAATGGGAGTATCTGTTATAGCTAGTTATGCATCAATAGTAATTCATTTTGTTTTTATACTATTTTTAATAATTTATAAATTTAAAAATATAGAAAAAAGAAAAGCTTCTACTATTATAATATCATTAACAATTACTTTAATGTTATTAATTTTACAAATAATATATAAAGAAGCTTTAGTATCTGCTTTTTTCCCATTAATATTAATACTTGGAATGTATTCTTCTTTAGAGGACCCTTCAATTAGAAGATTAGAAATATATAATAGAGAAATGGTAGATTCATTTTCAACATTAGTTGAAAGTAGAGATGACAGTACTGGTGGTCATATTAAAAGAACTAAAAAATACGTAGCATTAATAATTTCAAAAATGAAGAGTGATAAAAGATATCGTAAAATAATGACAAAAGATTATGCTCAAAATGTTATCGATTCTGCCCCAATGCATGATATTGGAAAAATAGCTACTCCTGATAATATTTTACAAAAGCCTGGAAAATTAACCAATGAAGAGTTTAATGAAATAAAAAAACATGCAGCTAAAGGTGGAGAAATAATAAAAGAAACATTTAAAGATATTGATGATAAAGATTTTTTAATAATTGCTTATGAATGTGCTAGATTTCATCATGAAAAATATAATGGAAAAGGATATCCTGAAGGATTAAAAGAAGATGAAATTCCTCTTCATGCTAGAATTATGGCTATAGCAGATGTTTTTGATGCTGTAAGTGCTAAAAGATGTTATAGAGATGCCCTACCATTAGAAACCTGCTTTAAAATAATTGAAGAGGGAAGAGGTACTGATTTTGATCCAAATTTAGTTGATTTATTCTTAGAAAATAAGGATGAAGTAATATCAATATACAATGAAAATAAATAATAAAAAGGCTGTATACCTAGTAATAATAAAATGGTACTAGAGGAAAGGACAGTGAGTTGACAGTAAAATGTCAATTAGCTGGGCACTTCTAGTGCCATTTTTTATTGTATGAAAAAAATTAATTTTACAAATGAAGAAATTGAATTATTATCAAAGGATCCAAGAGTGAAATATGTTGATCAATCTTCAATTAGATTCACATTAGAATTTAGGCAACAATTATATGATGAAATTTATCCTAATATAACAAATGATTCTTTAAGAAATGTTATTAAGAAATTTGGTATCAATGTTAATTTTGGTAGTAAATTTTATAGTCATTTAGTTGAAATGTTTAAGAAACATCGTCCATGTGGTGCCAAAAACCAAGTTTTTTATAGTCCTTTAGGAGCTTCATCAGCTGATAAAACATATGATGAATATTTATTATCTACAGGTAAATTTAAAAAATCTAAAAAGGGTATTTCTCCTACTAATGAATTACTAGAGGAAATATATAGAGTGTATCCTAGTATTTCAGTTGATGCCTATTTATCAGGTTTAGGGTTAGATATCAATCGTATTGGTGTGTATTTCGGCGAATCCAGGCCACCTATCTCGGCGAATGTAGGCCATTCATCTCGGCGATTGTAGGCCACTTTAGAAAGCTTTATTGACATAATCAATTCAACATCTTAAACTGAATTCAAATTCAGTTGTGAGGTGTTTATTATGGCGAGGAGTTTAGATATGAATTTTATTAGAGAAATATTGAGATTGAATGATGAGCTACATTTATCTCAAAGAGAAATTTCTAAGGCTATTAGTAAAAGCCGTGATGCCGTTAGTAATGTTTTAAAAATGGCTAAAGCTCAAAATATTAATTATGATTCTTCTATAAATATGAAAGATGATGAACTTAAGAATTTAATATATCCAAATAGTAATCCGTATAGAGATATTCCAGAACCTGATTTAGAATGGATTGATCATGAAATGAAGACTCATAGAAATATGACTATGACGATTCTTCATCAAGAATACTTAGAAAAGAATCCAAGTGGTTTAAAATACACTCAATTTTGTGAGCGTTATAGAGACTTCATTGCTTCTAGAAAAATTAGTATGCATGTCGAACGTAAATGTGGTGAAAGAATGGAAATAGACTGGGTCGGTGATAAACTAAAATACATAGATTCATCGGGTAAGCAGTGTGTTGCTTGTTTCTTTGTTACAACACTTGGTCGAAGTACTTATCCTTATGTAGAAGCCTTTCCTAATCAATCATCCACTTCATTTAACTTAGGTACCATACATGCTTTAGAATACTATGGTGGTGTTCCACCTATCTTTGTGCCTGACAATGATAAATCAGCAGTTACCAAGGCTTCAAAATATGACTCAGTTTTAAACTCATCGTTTTCAGAATTAGTAGATTATTATGGAGCTGTTTGTATTCCTGCTAGAGTTCGTACGCCCAAAGATAAGCCAAGTGTCGAGAAGTCAGTTTTTGATGCTGTTGAACGATATATATTACTAAAAATACGAAATGAAGAATTTCATTCCATTGATGAAATTAATACGGCAATACGGAAACATCTTACTGACTTTGTTAAAAAGCCATTTCAAAAAAAAGAGGGTAGCAGAGAATCTGTATTTATCGCTGAAGATAAACCTGTTCTAATGCCGTTACCGAAGGAAAGATATGAACTTATTGATGTTAAATTTGCTAAGGTTAATATTGATTACCATATTGAATATGAACATAAATATTACTCTGTACCTTATAAATACATAGGGGAAAAGGTTGAAATTAAGGCTAAACCTCTAGTGATTGAAATATGGCATAATAATGAGCGAATATGTACTCATGCTAGATCATTTAAGAATCTATATACTACAATTCCTGAACATATGCCACCTAATCATCAAGCATATGGTCAAATCAATCAACAGTCATTTAAAAAATGGGCTGCCAGTATATCTTTAGACTTATTAGAATTTATGAATGGAATGTATAATGGAGTTATTGTAGAACAAATAAGATATAGAGGTTGCCTCGGCCTACAAAAGCTTTATAGAGCTAATAAGGAGATATTCCTTAAATCAATAAAACTATGTAACGAGAATAAGGTATATACATTTAAGGCTTGTAATGATATATTTAAACAATTGATAAATATTACTCCTCCCCCAGAGGAAACACCTATTAAAAATGATAATCTAAGAGGTAGTAGTTACTATGGAGGTGTAAAATAATGAATCAAGAGAATATTAAAAAATTAAAACAATTAAATCTATCTAATATGGCATCTTATTATCAAGATTATAATGATGTTTCTGAATTCATGTCATTAGATTTTGATTCCAAG